>JBNNDZ010000403.1:0-2557 GCA_050285865.1 Puniceicoccales bacterium | reverse complement strand
ATTCGCCGTCAAATGGCTCGTCGCTTACCTCAGTAAGCACGGCCTCGCCCTCTTTGCGTGGTACCGACTGGCCCTTGCCGTGCTGGTGCTCGTGTTCCTCGTGTTTTAGACGAACCACTGATGACACTGATTAACACTGATCATGCGTGACATTATCTCGTGTGAAGTGCGGGTAGGCGGCTTTGTTCGCCACTTAAATCTTAATCAGGGTGGTATCAGTGTTAATCAGCGTCATCAGTGGTATAAACTCGTCCCGTTATGCTAAACCGCATCTTCCTCCCCGTTGCGATTATCGCGTCCGCATTAGCATTGTGGCGGCCGGAACTCGTTACCTGGGCGAAGCCGCACATCGCCTGGCTGCTGGGGCTAATCATGTTCGGGATGGGCATCACGCTGACGCCCGATGACTTTCAACGTGTCTGGTCGAACAAGCGCCTCGTGGCCATTGGTGCGTTGGCACAATTCACCGCAATGCCGCTGCTCGCGTGGCTGATCAGTATACTGCTGCAACTGCCAACCGAGGTCATGGTCGGTATGATCCTCGTCGGTGCCTGCCCGGGTGGTACGGCGTCCAATGTCGTCACCTACCTGGCGCGCGGAAATGTCGCCCTGTCCGTTTCCCTGACCACCGTCTCAACCCTGCTGGCACCGCTGTTGACGCCCCTCTGGGTCGAAGTGCTGGCGAGTGCGGTGATTGATGTCCCCGCCGCAAAGATGTTCCTCAGCGTCGCCCAGATCGTGCTGTTCCCCATCCTGCTCGGGCTTGGCGTAAGACGAGTACTCGGGCAGCGCATACAGTCCGCCTTGACGGTTTTTCCGTGGATCGCCATGGCGACCATCGTCTTCATCATCGCAATCGTGATGGGGCTCAATCGCACGAACATCCTGAACTTTCCGCTCATGATAATGCTCGCAGTCATCCTGCACAATGCACTGGGCCTCTCGATTGGCTACGGTGCCGCCGTCCTGGCCAAGGCCGATGTTGCCGAACGCCGCACGCTCGCAATCGAAGTGGGCATGCAAAACTCAGGTCTGGCGGTCGCATTGGCGACGCAGTTTTTCACGGGCCTCACCGCCCTGCCCGGTGCCCTTTTTAGCCTGTGGCACAACTTGTCTGGAGTCACCCTGGCCGCCTGGTGGACGCGGAAAGAAAGATAAGATTCGGCCAAGTTAGTTGAAAACGGATCTAGCCGCCCGGTTGCGCAGGAACGAATTCAAGGGGAACCGTTCCCTGTTCGACCTGCTGACGGTCGAGGCGGACCGGATTACCCACAGAAACCTCGTCCTTCACCTTCACGCTCGTTTCGTCTCCGGTATCCGTCTGCGCGGCAAAGTTGTAGGTGAAGACCGGACCACTGGCCATGATTGCTCCAGGCTGGGCGTTGACCGCCGTCAGTCGAAGCAGATTCTCCCAGCGGATCGGAGCCTTCATCGCGGAGTCGAGGGAGAAGCTCACGTAACGCCACCCTTGCCAGGTCACCGGCTTAGGGTCGGTTTCAAAGACTTTCCCTGAGGCATCCCGCCAGCGCATGGAGGCAAGGTTGCCGCTGCCGTCGCCGTTAATCCAGACTCCAACGCTGACCGGCTTATCCACGACGTTGGCCGCCGCCGAACCAGATGGATTCACCGCGAGCGTTGCGCCGGGCTGGTCGAATTTGTAGGCCAAAATGAGCGTTCCGGACTCTGGCCAGGGCGCTCCCCCGGGAGGATTTGCCGCGCGTAATTCGGCGAACGACGGGCCTTCCTTGGTGAGCGTCCAATTCGCGGGAGAACCGTTGGCGGCGGCATTAAACGGAGCCACCGGATAAAACTGCATGCCGGGCGTTGAGGCCAGTTCGATCTCGCGCCGTGGGTTCCCCACTGAAGCGCGTAAAACCAGTCGCACGGCTGCGGGTAAGGGCAAGGCCGAACCCAGCGGAATCTGCAATTCCTTGATCGTTTCGCCTTTGGCGAGGGTAACGGGAAACTCAAACGGCGCTTCGGCCTGACCCGAAAGCTCTAGTGCCATGCGCCCTTGAACCGGGTCGCCCGAGGGGTTGAGTATTTCCACCGTCAAGCGGCCCGGCAGATCCGCCTTCAAATCCAGCATCAGCGGATTTTTCACATTGATCGTCACTGTCTGCATGATGCCCGACGCGCCAACTTCGACCCGCATCGGCTCATAGGGACGGCCCACATTCACCTCGCGCTTCACGGTATAACTCATGCCGGGCTTGAGCGCGACGCTGGGCTTGCCCGGCGGGTTAAGAATCAATGGCTCCGGTAGCGGATTCACGAAGACACAAGTCAGCTCGAGAATCTGCGGCCCCCGCACCTCGATTGTATTGGGCAAGGTTTCCGCCAGCGCGGCAATTTGCAAAAGCGGATTCGGCGACTGTGGCACATAGATGCCGGGCTCCTGAGCCATCACGATATCGAGAACGAAGTTCTGCGCACCTACCTGCCCCAATTCCTGCCCTTGCGTGTTGTAGACCGCAAAATTCATGGGACTGGCTGCGATAGGGACGCGTTTCGCCGGACCGGTGGTCCAAGCCACCAAGGCGGTTTCGCGGCCTTT
>JBNNDZ010000402.1:0-4846 GCA_050285865.1 Puniceicoccales bacterium | reverse complement strand
TTTCAAGCGCTTCGGGGGAGGTGGCGGCACTCGAGGCGATCTGACCCCTCCGTCTGCGCAAGCGCAGACACCTCCCCTTGAAAAGGGGAGGAGCTATGTGAGGTGCGACCTTGCGCGAAATACACGTCTCCGAGTTGTGCTTTTCTAAATTTTTATCCCCTCATCAGGGATCGCCCCTGCGCATCCGCTTTTTGCTGCGTTCTCTACGCCTCGCACCACGAACCAAGAACCAGACTCCACGAACCAAACACCAAACACCACGCATCCATTCTCCATTCGACGAACCACGCACAACGCACAAGCACTACGAACAAAACACCAGCCACCACAAACCAACCGCGACCCACCGCCCACCGCGTCAGATGAACTCCGCAGCCGGAGGCGAATTGGCTGACAATTTAGAAATGACTTGCTCCATGGCGGGGATTGCCGTTTCTAGGAGGGTTTAACTTAGCCGGAACGCGGCGTCCGGCATCTTGCACGCTTTCCGATGGTATTCACGTCCCTTACGTTCGTCCTGTTTCTGGCGCTCGTTTTCTCGCTGTACTGGATTCTGCGCCGACGCAGCTTGCAGAATTTCCTAATCCTGGTCGCCAGCTATGTATTTTATGGTTGGTGGGATTGGCGCTTTCTGTCGCTAATCGTGATCTCAAGTCTGATCGACTTTGTGTCGGGGCAGATGATCGAAAAATCGGAAAGTAAGGGGGGGCGCCGTGGCTGGTTGGCAGTGAGTATGTGCGCCAACCTCGGAATGCTGGGCTTTTTCAAGTATTTCAACTTCTTTGCCGGCAGTCTGCAGTCGGCGGCAAACTCGGCCGGGTTTGCGTTGGGAGACATCACGCTGGATATCGTGCTGCCGGTGGGCATCTCGTTTTACACGTTCCAGACGATGAGCTACACCATCGATATCTACCGCGGCCAAATGAAGCCGGAGAAGGACTTGATTGCCTTTCTGGCCTTCGTGTCGTTTTTCCCGCAGTTGGTGGCTGGTCCGATTGAACGTGCTTCGCGCCTGTTGCCGCAGTTCATGGTGGACCGCAAGTTCGACTACGCCATTGCGGTTTCGGGCTGTCGTGAAATCCTTTGGGGCTTCTTTAAGAAGATGGTCATCGCGGATAACCTTGGCCTGTTCGTGCAGAGCGTTTACCCGAGGGTCGAGGACTACAGTGCGCCCTACATCTGGTTGGCGACGACCGCCTTTGCGTTCCAGATTTACTGCGACTTTTCCGCTTATTCCAACATCGCGAAGGGCACCTCGCGTTTGCTCGGATTTGAGCTGATGCGTAACTTTGCCTACCCGTATTTCTCGCAGGATATTGCGGAATTCTGGCGTCGCTGGCACATTTCGCTTTCGACCTGGTTCCGTGACTACGTGTTTATCCCACTGGGCGGCAGCCGTGGTGCGGTGCGGGTGGTCATCATGAACACTATCATTGTGTTCTCGGTGAGCGGACTTTGGCACGGTGCAGCGTGGAATTACGTCATTTGGGGCTTCCTGAACGGCATTGCGTTTATCCCGATCCTGTTGCGGCCCAAGAAGCCGGGTGCCCAGAAAAAGCGCGCAACAGATGTGCCGGGAGGCGAGGGTTTGCTGCCATCCCCGCGTGTGGCGCTGAACATTTTCCTAACCTTTGGCGGGATGTTATTCGCGTGGGTGTTCTTCATTACACCATCGGTGGGGCTGGCGTTGACCACGATCAAGCGCATGCTTTTCAATTGGACTGCCGAAAACCCGCCACTGATGCCGGATTCTTGGGGCGTGACACAGGTGCTGATCTTTATCGGCGGGCTCTACATCTTTGAGTGGATTATGCGTCGCCATGAGAATCCGCTGACGCTGGACAAGGTATGGCGTCCACTGCGCTGGACCATTTATACCGTGATGCTGTGGAGCTGTTTCTACTTCCTGCCGCGCCCGGACAGCCCCTTCATTTACTTCCAGTTCTAGGGGGGGGCTTTTGGAACCACGGTAGGCCACGAAGCGTGCGTGATGCTTTTGAACCACTGATGACACCGATTAACACTGATACTAATGTAATGTGTATGTTAGCAGAGAATGGAGGAGGGCTCAACGAAACGCTACGCAATCCTTCGTGATCTTTGGACCTTCCGTGAAATATTAGCGTCACGTGAGATCAGTGTAAATCTGTGACATCAGTGGTTAAAGCAACGGCACGATGAAGCGTTTTCTATTCGAGTTCGCGAAGTTCAGCGCCATTCAGATGGCGTTTCTGTCGCTGTTTCTCGGCTTGTTTTACGGGGTTAACTTTACCAATGACCCGATGGCGGCCATCGTGGACAAGGAGCGCCGGATCAAGGAAACACCGGGCGAGCGCATCATCATAGTCGGGGACTCCGGTGCGCCGTTTGGCATTGTCTCACCTATGATCGGGGATGCCTTTCCGGGCTACCATCCGCTCAATTCCGGGCTGGCGGCGGGCTTTGGCCATCGTGTGTTGTTGGGGGAAGTTGCCCCGGACATTCACCCCGGGGATATTGTCATCATCTGCTTTGTTTACGAATTGTTCGTTCGCAATCAGGTGAATGCGTTCATTTTTCCAATCAGTTCGCATAATTTCGACGTGTTCTGGAGTCTCGATCACCGCGACCTCGACTTCCTTGGAACCAACGGCTTTATGCTGGTGAAGACTGCGATGCGGCACGCGCGGCGGGTGACTTTTGACGACCTCGACAAGCCGTTCCCGGGGCCCTATGCGCGCAACAGTTATAACGAGTATGGCGACATCGTGGACCACTACGGATTACCCACGCCAGAGGGGCGTTCGCTCTCGATCAAGCAACTGGATTTCGGCAACTTTGAGTATGCCCGTGACGTGATCGGTGACTTGAACCGATTCGCTGCTGAAGCCCGTGAAAAGGGCGCGACGGTGTATTTTCTCTTTCCCGCGATCAGTGAGCAATCTTACGACGATCACGGTCCGGCGATGGAGGCCTTTGCCGACATCATGGAGTCCGAGTTGGACTTCCCCGTGCTTAACCGCCCCGGCGATTCCGTTTTCCCTGAGAGCATGTTTTACGACACGTCATACCACCTCTCCGGCGAAGGCGCTCACGCTCGCACGGCCCAACTCATCGAAGCGTTGCAGGAGCGGGAAGAGTGACGGTTGAACTGGACAAATCGTCTAAAACGTTTATTTTAGATGCATGAAAACGTTTACGGCCAATGAGGCGAAGCAATCGTTTGGTGAGTTGCTGGACACTGCACGGGTGGAGCCTGTGATGATAGAGAAGCACAAGCGTCGTGCGGCCGTGGTCATTTCGATTGAAGAGTATGATCGTCTTCGGGGGATGAACGTTACCGAGTTCAATAACCTGTGTGATCGGGTCGGTCGTCGCGCCAAGGAGCTTGGTTTGACCGAGGATAAATTGAATGACCTGCTTCGGGATTAATGGAACAGGCATTTCGCTGGGTTGCAGATACCAACGTGTTGGTCAGTCATTTGTTGATGCCTGACTCATTGCCTGGCAGGGCATTACGCTGCGCAATGAAAACCGGGGAGCTGTTGTTCTCTGAAGAAACCTTGAATGAGTTGGCGGAAGTGATTTACCGGCCCAAGTTTGACCGATACCTTGATGATGCTGACAGGAGTGAGTTTTTTACTGCGCTAAGCCGGATCGCGGTGCGGGTGGCGGTATTTCAATTAATCGCAGCATGCCGGGATCCGAAAGATGACAAATTTTTATCTTTGGCTGTAAGCGGTCGGGCGGATGCGATCATTAGTGGTGATCGCGACTTGCTGGAGCTTCACCCATTCATGGGAGTCGAAGTGTTAACTCCAAAAGATTTCGTTCAGCGATATGGATAAGTTGCTTTTCCTTGGCTCTGGTGTGCGAATCCCTGAGAGTGAGCGGCGATGATTTCGTTCCGGGAAAACGCGGAGACACCGAGCCCGGCGGCACTGGCGGGGCCGCTGGTGGCTGCGTGTGACCGTGTGTTTGCGGAGGATGGCTGGTTGACGAAATCGATGGGGCTGGAGCATCGGCCGCAGCAGGAGGCCATGGCGCAGGCGGTGATCCGGAATTTCGTCAGTGACCGCCCGCTGTTGTTTGAGGCGGGTACTGGGGTGGGCAAGTCGCTGGCTTACCTCGTGCCGGGGATTATGCGTGCCGTGGTGGCAAAGCGTCCATTTCTCGTTTCCACCCACACGATCGCACTGCAGCAGCAGTTGCTCAATAGTGACATCCCGCTGGTCCGGACCCTTTTTCAGCAAATTCCTGAGCTGGCTGATTACCGAAATTTCAAGGCTACGCTACTCGTTGGGCGTGGTAATTACCTGTGTGGGCACCGGCTTTCCCGGGCGATTGCGACGAAGACCGACCTTTTTGGTGGCGTTCAAACCGAGGAGCTGGAGCGCATTGCCGAGTGGTCGACGCTCTCGAAGGATGGGCTGCGTGACGAGCTTTCGCCCGCCCCGGATCCCGAAGTCTGGGAGTGGGTTAACGCCGATTCGTCCTCCTGTAACAAAAAGAACTGCACGCCGGAAACCTGCTTTTATCGCCGCGCTCAACAGGCCCGGAAGGAGTCGCAACTCGTCGTGATGAACCACAGTTTGCTGTTCTCGCTGATTGCCGCCGGATTGGCACCGGGAGATGGCGCGGGTGTGCTTTATCCGGAAGACTACCTGGTCCTCGATGAGGCGCACACGGTGCCGTCCATTGCGACGGACCACTATGGGCTCGGCATTAGCAGCTATGCGGTCGACCGTGCGCTCAAGCTGCTCTACAATCCCAGTCGCAAGGGACGGGGACTATTGGCCAAAATTGGCGGCCGCGACGACCACCGCGCGGTTACCCAGGCGTTGGCGGCGAGCGAGGAGTTTTTCAA
>JBNNDZ010000401.1:0-3566 GCA_050285865.1 Puniceicoccales bacterium | reverse complement strand
AATTTCTTCATACGGACACATTAGCACGTCCGCTGCCATTTACAAGGAAGGGCTTTACGGGATCGAGCAGTCGTAACGGAATTGTTCCTTCGATGTGCACACCCTCGTCCAGGATTTCCTTACGGCTGACCGCACCGGCCTCATGCAGACGGTTAACGATGTCGTAGCGATCATGGGGAATCATCAACTCGACGGGTTGGCCCCAGCCTTCGATGCACTCGTCGCAGCGTTTCAGCAGGGCGTCGAGCCCTTCGCCGGTTTTCACGCTGACGAAGTGCGCCTCCGGGTGGTCGTGGCGGAGCATCGCCAGTTCCATGCGATCCTCCACGGCGTCCACTTTATTGAAGACCGTGACGATGGTTTTATCGTCTGCCCCGAGCTCTTTGAGGACGTTCATCGTCGTCTCATAATGCTTGAGCACGTCCACGCTGGAGGCGTCGAGCACGTGGATGAGGAACGTGGCTACGACGGCTTCTTCGAGCGTCGCCTTGAAGGCTTCGACGAGGCGGTGGGGCAGGCGGCGGATGAACCCGACCGTGTCGGTGAGCAACAGTGTTTGGCCGGAGGGCAACGTTGCGCGGCGAGTGGTCGGGTCGAGCGTGGCAAATAGTTTGTCTTCCGCCAGAACTTCGGACTCGGTCAGCCGGTTGAGCATGCTGGACTTCCCGGCGTTGGTGTAACCGACAATGGACGCCGTGGGCAGCGGCACGCGGCTCCGGCGCTTGCGTTGAACTTCGCGGTGTTGAAGAACCTCCGTCAGTTCCTTTTTGAGCCGGGAAATGCGTTGGCGGATCATCCGCTGGTCCATTTCGAGCTGGGTTTCACCGGCGTCACGCTGGACCGCGCCGCCGCCACGTTGGCGGTCAAGGTGGCTCCACGCGCGCTTCATGCGGGGCAACTCGTATTCCAGACGCGCCAGCTCGACTTGAAGGGATGCTTCCTTGGTCTGAGCACGACTGTTGAAAATGTCCAAAATGATTTCCTGCCGGTCGATGACGAGCACCTTGCCGCCGAGGTGTTTTTCCCAATTACGCTGCTGGCCGGGCGAAAGTGGTTCGTCGAAAATGAGCGAATCGCACTCCTTGAGCCGGATCTCCTCAGCAATCTCCTCGACCTTACCTGAGCCGAGTAAAAACGCGGCGTTGGGCTCACGCACTTTCACCACGCGCTTGTCCACGACGCCAATGCCGAGATTGGCCACGAGCTCTTCCAGCTCTTCGAGTAATTCCTCCGCCTCGCCATCGGGGGTACGCGGCCCATGCACGCCAAGTAGCATGGCGCGATTAATCATCGGGTTAAGGTCGTCAGTCTGAATCATCGGCTAAACGATGCAGCAAACCACCAATCCCAACGAAATGCAAAGGCATTTCGCTGGGGTGCGCGGCGGTGGCTGCCACCGGGATTCGGTGAGTCGGTTTATTGACCTCACATCACTGTGAGCTGTTTTCTGCGGCTAAACGAGTTGACCGCACACCAGTTAACGTACAGTATACCTGTACGATGGAAGCAACTTACACAGAGACCCGATCTAACTTTGCCAAACTCTGGGATCAGGTCGTGGACCAGCGGGAGCCATTAACGATTCACCGACGTGGTTCGGAGGATGTGGTCTTGTTGCCAGCTTCAGAGCTTTCCAGTCTGCAAGAGACGGCGCATTTGTTGCGTTCGCCGAAGAATGCTCAACGATTACTGCAGGCGTTGACGGCCTCGTTTGAGCAACAGGGCGAGTCGATGAGTCCCGGTGCGCTAAAGAGTGAGCTTGGCCTAGATGCATAGGCCTTCGCCGAGCCGGGTTTGCATTGCGCAGAAGCAGTTCCGAGAGGACCTGTCGGAATGGGTGCAATACGACCGGAAAACGGCTCTCAAGATATTGAACCTGATGGAAGACGTTTTGCGGGATCCATTTGTGGGCAAAGGAAAGCCGGAGCCGTTGAAACATTTGCCCGGTAACGTTTGGTCGCGAAGGATCACTCAGGAAGACCGTCTGGTCTATCGTGTTTACGAGGACAAGGTGGATTTTCTCCAAGCCAAGTATCACTATTAAGCCACCACGCCACTCGCGCAATTCAGTCTTGGCGCGGGGGCTGAATCTGCCACACTGACCGGTTTTCTCGATCATGGACACCGCGAAACCGACCGTTTTCCTATATGACACCACCCTGCGTGATGGCACGCAAGGGGAGGGTATCTCGTTCACCGTCAGCTCCAAGGTGCGGCTGGCAGAGAAGTTGGACCAGTTTGGCGTCGACTACATTGAAGGCGGCTGGCCGGGCTCCAACCCGCGCGATATGGCCTTCTTCGAGCAGATTCGCAAGGTAAAGCTCCACCACGCCAAGGTGGCGGCATTCGGGTCCACGCGCCGCGCGAAGTTTGCCGTGGAGGATGACCCGCAGGTGAAGCTCCTCCTTGAAGCGGAGACGCCGGTCGTGACCATTTTCGGAAAAACTTGGCTCCTGCACGTGACGGAGGTCCTGCGCACCACCGCCGAGCAAAATATCGCCATGATCGAGGACACCGTGCGCTACCTGAAGGACCACGGGCGCGAAGTTGTTTACGACGCGGAACACTTTTTTGACGGTTACAAGGACAACCCCGAGTTCGCCTTGGCGACGCTGGATGCGGCCCGTCGCGGCGGCGCGGATTTTATCACGCCCTGCGACACCAACGGCGGCACACTGGTAGGCGAGGTCCACGAGATCATCAGCGCAGTGCGCATGCGCTTCCCGGAAACGAAGATCGGCATGCACTGTCACAACGACGCGGGCCTTGGCGTGGCGGTTTCGCTTGCCGGTGTCGAGGCGGGCGCGGTCATGGTGCAGGGCACGATGAATGGCTATGGCGAACGCATCGGCAACGCCAACCTGACGACCATCATTCCGAATCTTTCGCTCAAAATGGGCTACCCGCTTAATTGCGCGGGGCAGCTCGATCACTTGCGCGACCTGTCACTTTTTACCGCCGAACTCGCGAACCAGCGTCACGACAGCAAGCAGCCCTACGTGGGCTCTTCGGCCTTCGTCCACAAGGGCGGGGTCCACGCAGACGCCGTCAACAAGGTGAAGCATTCCTACGAGCACATCGAGCCGGAGCTGGTCGGCAACCGCACCCGCGTGGTCGTTTCCGACATGTCGGGCCGTGCGTCGATCATGATGAAGGCGCACGAAATGGGCATCGACGTCGAGTCGAAGTCGCCCGCGATGAAGAGCTTCCTCGAGGAGCTCAAGCAGCTCGAGTTCCGCGGTTATGAATACGAGGCTGCCGATGCGTCGTTTAAGCTGCTCATCCGCCGCTACATCGATGGCAAGGACGAGCCGTTTACCATCCAGAATTTCAAGCTCAACGACGAATACGGCGACTGGAAAGACGACGTGACCGCCGAGGCCACGATGAAGGTCAAGATCGGCGAGAAGGTTTACCATGTGGTGGACGAAGCGACGGGCCCGGTCGGCGCACTCGACGGCGCACTTCGCAAGGCGCTGGAAACGGATTTTCCCAAGGTGCACGATGTTCGTTTGACGGACTTCAAGGTGCGCGTGCTGGACGGCCAAAAGGCGTCGAAGGCAATT
>JBNNDZ010000400.1:0-5530 GCA_050285865.1 Puniceicoccales bacterium | reverse complement strand
TGATCTACCAGTGGTTCAATGAATCCTCGAACTGGCCCAGAGGCTCGGCCTATGCGGTGATGGGTGATGTCCTCGAACAGCGTTGCGATGCCCTCGGAGGCGTCATGCAGCGCCAGTTCCCGCATCCCCGGTGTGTCGATCAGCCATCCGCCCGCATGCATCCGGTGCATGGAGCGTGCCGTGGTGGTGTGGCGGCCTTTCGCATCATCATCGCGAATGTCCCCAACCGCGATGTCCTCGCCAGTCAACCCGCGGGCAATGGTGGATTTCCCCACACCGGAGGAGCCAACCAGTGCAATCGTCTGACCTGTGCCGCAATAGCCTTCGAGACGGGCGATGTCGTCCGGAGACTTGGCGTTGATCAACAACACATCGGCTCCGTCATAGAGCGCCTTTGCGCGCTCTGCATAGGCCTCTGCTGTAAGTCCTTCGGGTTTGTCGGCTTTGGTAATGGCAATCACGGGGGTAGTCTCTGCCTCGATGGCAATGGCGAGGTAGCGCTCAAGGCGCGCGTCGTTGAAGTCCTGATTGCATGAGGTGGTGATGATGAGCGTATCGATATTGGCCGCAATCAACTGGGCTTGTGCTGCGAGACCGGCGGCCTTGCGCGAGATCACGGTTTTGCGGTCGAGCACACGGATGAGGCGTTCGCCATCGGTGAGGGCAAAATCTCCAACCGCCATGTCGGTGGCCACATGATCACCGGTTAATGCGATCTCTATTCGACGAAGATCGGACGTCAGCGCCACAACAGAGCGGCGACGCACTCCGGAGAGGCG
Organism: Puniceicoccales bacterium; assembly: GCA_050285865.1. GTDB lineage: Bacteria > Verrucomicrobiota > Verrucomicrobiia > Opitutales > Cerasicoccaceae > Cerasicoccus. The sequence goes on along the minus strand of JBNNDZ010000400.1, from coordinate 4,751 downwards.
CACAGGCGTCAGGGTCTCGATTTCGTTGCTATCGAGTTGGTCGGTAAAGAATTGGGACCAGCCCAGATCGGATAGGGTCGGATGCATTGTGCCACGCTGTCAGAGGGTTTTGCCTATATTGCCGCGTATCCGGCCAAGAACAAGTGGGCACGGCACGTTGTTTCGCACCTGTTGCATCTTTGGGGGAAAGGGTGAGAGGCTGGACAACGACCCAAGCGGGGCTCGTTACGGCTGCTTCCTTCCGGACCTGACCGGGTTGGCGAGGCGCTCGCCCGCGCCAACCTCTCAAGGCGTTACATAGTGATGACAACGCGGATTCGCAAGAGCTTGTGAACTCTTGCGCATATCCGTTCAGCTTTGCGGTCTTTCCGCCCATCCGGCAAAGATTTTCTCAAGTCCTACGACGATGTAGTAAAGCAGGATGCCAAGGAAGGCCAAAGCGATCAAGACGGCGAACATCAGCGGGTAGCGCAAGTGCGCGCCTATGTCGTGGGTATTGCCGCGCGGGTGGATGGGCCGATGGTCAAAGTGCATGTGGACGACAATCAGTGGGTCGATGCCGGTGATCTGCTCTTTGAAATCGACCCGACCGATTACGAAAAAACCGTTAACCGTGCCAAGGCTGCCTTGGAGAAGTCCAAGACCGTCGCGGCGAATTTGAAGCTCGAAGTCGAGCGCCGCCGCGGGCTTGTGGCCAGCAAACTGATTTCGCTGGAGGAATTTCAACGCTTTGAAGCGCAGTATTTGGAGGCCGTGGCGGACATCTCGCTGGACGAGGCCGACCTCGATTTGGCGAAGCTCAACCTGAGTTATACACGGGTCCGTGCGCCGGTCAGCGGCTACATTACGAATCTGCAAGTGACGGACGGCACCTACGTCTTTACCGGCCAGTCGCTCATGGCGCTGGTGGATGCGGGCTCGTTCTGGATTTCCGCTTATTTCAAGGAAACCGATCTGCAAACGATCCAGCCCGGTGACCGCGTGCGCATCATCATGATGGGCGACCTTTTTGAGCCATTTTACGGTGAGGTGGAAAGCGTCAGTTGGGGCATCTACCGCGCGGATGGCTCGGTGAATCCGCAAACGCAACTGCCGATGGTGCAGCCCACGGTCGACTGGGTAAGACTCGCCCAGCGCTTTCCGGTCCGCATCAAACCGATCAAACTGCCTGAAGGCATGCAATTACGCGTTGGGCAGACGGTGTCCGTGCTCGTGGACCCAATCGGAGGGCACGCTAAGGCAGAACAAACAGCTGCGACTACGGCGGGTAAATTTCCCAAGAAACTCACGGACGGACGCGGGGCCACGGTGCGCATCGACGCCCGCCCGGAGCGCATCATCAGCCTCGCCCCGAGTACCACGCAATGGCTGGTTGAACTCGGTGCGGCGGGCCGGCTGATCGGCGTCACCGAGCATTGCGTATTGCCTGAGGGCATGGACGAGGTCACACGCTATGCGGTTTATCCGGCACCCTCATTCGAGGCGATAGTTGGGGCGGACGCGGACTTAATTGTAACGGCTGATATCGCGGGCGGAAAAGACGTCGCCCGTTTACGTGAACTTGGTCAAACAGTTCTGGTTCTGAACAACGATCGTTACGACGGCATCGTCCGCGACGGCGAAACGCTGGGCGCGGCTATTGGCGCAGAACAACGCGCCGCGGAAATCAGTGCTAAGCTGCGAGCAGAAAAGGAATCCATCGAAGCCAGCACCTCGGATGACGACAACTCGCCAACCGTGCTACTGGCGCTTAGTCCCACCCTGGATTACGTAGCCGGGCCGGGCAGTTATGCTGACAACTTGCTCCAGCTTGCTGGGGGAGAAAACATCGCCGCCGATGCGTCATCGATGTGGCCGAAGCTTTCGCCGGAAGCCATCATCGGGGCGGACCCGGATGTCATCATCGTCACGCATTCACTCGCTGATGGCGCAGACGCAGCACGGGCCGAAGTGTTGGCCTCGTTCAACGCACACCCCGTCTGGCGCAAGCTGACCGCCGTGCGCGAAGGCCGCGTCGGCGTGGTTGATTCCCAGTTGATGAATGTTCCCGGCCCCAAGGTCGGCGCAGCCTTACAGGCACTCAGCGGGGAGTTGCACGGGCTAGCGGAGTAATCCGCTAAGCCAGCCAATGACTACTGGGTAGGGAGGCTTGGCCTCAAGCCTCTGCACGGCACGCTAACCTGCGTGACTGGTCACGCAAACCGCGGCGCGAGCTTGTCGTAGGCGGCGCGCAGGGCGGTTTCGGTGTCTTCCCAGCTCATGCAGGGATCGGTGATGGAGACGCCGTAGTCGAGGTCTTCCAGCGGTTGCGGGAAGCTTTGGTTACCGGCGTGCAGATTGCTTTCGATCATCGCACCGATGACGGCGTGGTTGCCGTCGACGACTTGCTGGACCGTGCTGTTGAGGACGTCTGGTGACTTGGCTGGGTCCTTCCCGCTGTTGTCATGGGCACAGTCGATCATGATGGCAGACTTGAGGCCCTTGGCCTTGAGCTTGTCTGCGTAATCCTTGACCTCGTCTGCCGCGTAGTTGGGGCCGTTCTTGCCGCCGCGCAGGACGAGGTGGCAGTTCGGGTTGCCCTTGGTGGTGACGGCGGAGGCGCGACCGTTGTCGTCGATGCCGAGGAAAGTCTGTTGCTGGCTCGCTGCCTTGATGGCGTTGATGGCGGCGTCGATGGAGCCATCGGTGCTGTTTTTGAAGCCAAGCGGCATGGAGAGGCCGGAAGCCATTTGCCGGTGGGTTTGGCTCTCGGTCGTGCGGGCACCAATCGCGGTCCAGCAAATGAGGTCCGCGATGTATTGCGGGGTGATCGGGTCGAGCAGCTCGGTGGCGGTCGGCAGGCCGATGTCGACGACTTCGCGCAGGAAGTTGCGGGCGATCTTCAGTCCTTCGGGAATGTCGAAGGTGCTGTTGAGATGCGGGTCCATAATGAGGCCCTTCCAGCCAACCGTCGTACGGGGCTTCTCAAAGTAGACGCGCATGACAATGTAGAGGCGGTCCTTGAGCTCGTCGGCGAGCTTCACCAGGCGGCGTGCGTATTCGCGGCCGGCCTCCAGATCGTGGATCGAGCAGGGGCCCACGATCATGAGCAGACGCGGGTCATCGCCGAAGATAATCTTGTGGATGGATTCGCGTGCTTCCGTGATGAAGGTGGATTCGGCGTCGGTCTTGGGAATGGACGCCACCAGCTCCTGCGGGCTGGGCAGCTCGCGGAAAGATTCGATGTTAATGTCGGTCGTGGTGATCACGGGCGTTACTTGCATGCGGACTTGGCCGGGTTCAAATTGGAAAAAGCGAAAATCAACGCCGATGCCCGCGCACGATTCAAGGCTAAAAACCTGACAGCGGCGCTCGGTTGTGCTAACGGTAACCGAAAATGGGCCAACTCCACCGATATGAATCCCCCCGTGTGTGTGTACTTTCCGTGACTGGAGAGGACGCATTCACCTACCTGCAAAGCCAGTTCTCCAACGATCTGAAGCGTAATATAGAACGTCCATCGACGTATGGGCTGTTCTTGAATCGCAAAGGCAAGGTGCAGGCCGATGCCTTTGTTCTGCGCCGTGGCGAGGAGGATTTTCTCGTCGTCAGTTATTTCGCAGAGTCTGCCGTTTTAAAAGAAATTGTAGAGGCGAACCTGATTGCGGACGAAGTTGAGATGGAAGACGTGTCACAGGACTATAAACTCGTCACTTTGTGGGGCGATGAAACGCTGCTTACAGCCTACTTGCCGGAAGCTGGTACTTTTCGAGATCTGGAAGACGCCCTGGTGTTTCGAGGTCGCCGGATGAACGCGCCGCACGTTGAGGCGCTTGTTTCCGCCGACGAATGCTGGCCCGATGACGATGCGATTGATTCCGGTGAAGGCTGCGATGGCATCGCCGCGCTCAACTCACTGAACGAAGCGCGCATCCGCGACGGGGTTCCGGCCTCGCCGTTTGATATTGGCCCGGACGACCTGCCCCAGGAGGCGGGAGATTTGGCGACATCGGCTGTCAGCTACACCAAGGGTTGCTATCTTGGGCAGGAAGTCATGGCGCGACTGCACGCGATGGGGAAAGCCCAGCGGGCGCTCTACCGCGTGTCCTTTGTGGATTCGGCGCAAAGCGGGACGCCGATTTTTGCCGGAGAAAAACAGGTGGGTGAGTTGCGAAGCCAAGTACCGGTCGATGGCGAAAAATTTCTGGGTCTGGCTATGTTGAAGCGACGTTACGTGTCGCCCGAGACCGAGTTTTGCCTGGGTGAGCCCGGTGGTCCCAGTATTAAAATCGAAGGGGAGACCGGGGCTTGATATGGACGGCGAACTCGAGCAAAACGAGGAATCGTTGACGCTGCTGTGTCAACGTTTGGGCTCGCCGGAAGCGCAGGCACGAACGATGGCCCGTCAACTATTAAAACGGTCCGAACAGATCGCCCAAGAACGCGGTATCAAGCGGGTTGAGGCGATGGAGCACTTGTTAAGCCTCTTAATAAGGGGGAGTCAAGGGGAAACCCCGCCGGATTTCCCATCAAATAAGGGGTTGGGCCGATCAGAAAATTGAAAAAAAGCGACTTTGGCGCGCTAATTTCATTGACGAGGTAACCTGATTGAGCCCATAAGTGCGGACGGTTGTAACAAACCCAAACTAACGCAAAACCCACACTACATAAATGAACAAAGCAGAATTGGTAATCGAAGTTCAAAAGCAACTCGGCAAGGAAGCCACCAAGGCATCCGCAGAACGCGCAGTTGAGGCTGTTCTGGAAGCAAT
>JBNNDZ010000399.1:0-6258 GCA_050285865.1 Puniceicoccales bacterium | reverse complement strand
CTGATCGATGCCGGTGCCCAGCCGGAGACCTCCCCCAAGCAGCTCGCGCACAACGCGATGCTCGGCTCCCGCTACTACGCCGCCGCGCTGGGCAAGGAGAATCCCCGCGTCGGCCTGCTCACCATCGGCACCGAAGAGGGCAAAGGCACCAAGCGCATCATGGAGGCCCACGCCAACCTTAAGGCACTGGGCGACGAAGGGGTCATCAATTACCTTGGCCCGATTGAAGGCTTCGATACCTTCAAGAATGTCGCCGACGTCGTGGTTTGTGACGGCTTTACCGGCAACATCCTGCTCAAGTCGCTGGAGTCCTGCTTCGGCAGCCTGAAGGAAACCATGAAGGAAGAACTCATGGCCACGCCACTGCGCAAACTCGGCGCTTTCCTTTCCCAGGGTGCATTTAAGGCGATGAAAAAGACGTTCTCGCCGGACAACTATTCGGGCGCGCCCCTGCTCGGCCTGAACCATCTGGTGTTAAAGACCCACGGCTCGAGCGATCGCTATTTTATCCGCAGCGCCATCCGCATCGCTCTGGAAACCCTGCAACACGACATGGAAGAGCAGGCGCAAAAAGACATTGAAAAAGGCAACGCCATCATGAAAGCTCCAGAACTGGCGTCAGTCGACAACGCCTGAGCTTTGCTTTTATTAACGCGCTTCACACAAAGCACGTTGGCTGAACCGAGACGGAGACACTCCTTAAGAATGATAAGACGAAACTGGATGCCCCGCGTGGCGATTTTGACCCTCGGGGCCGGGCTGCAATTTTCCCATGCAGCCACCGAGCCCACCCCCATGCCTGCGTCGCTGACGCTTCCTGTTGTCAGCGAACAGTTTAACGACCTCGCTAAATGGCGTCCCCTCGCCTTTCCCCTCGCAAACGACAGCCAATACAACCTGACGCCCGAGGGCTATCTCCGCGCCGATTCCGACTCATCCGTCTCGGCGCTCATCCTCGAAGAACGTTTCCGCCCGGCTGAATACCCTTACCTGTCCTGGCGCTGGAACATCGAAAACGTGCACCCCAACGGCGATGCCATGCGTCAAGAAGGCGACGACTTCGCCATGCGCGTGAGCGTCTGCTTCAAGTTCGACCCGAAAAAAGTTTCCGACAACGAACGCCGCTGGTTCAAAATGGAAAAGCTGGTTTGGGGCGAATACCCGCCCTACCGCGTCCTCCACTACGTCTTCGCGAACCGCTCCGATCTGGATCAGCGCTACCTCGACTGCCCATATTCCGACCGCGCCCGGCTCGTCATCCAGCGTGCCGGTGCCGAAAACCAGGGCCAATGGTTCGAGGAACAAGTTAACATTATGGACGATTATCGCGCCGCCTTCGGCGAAGAACCACCCGAAGAGGCCGTGATCAGTGTCATGGCCGACGGCGACAACACCGAGGGCCGCTCCACGGCATACATCGACTGGATCAAAATCTCCGGACCCGACCCATCCTAACCCCATGAGCCATTCCGCCCCATCGGTAGTCATTTCGGGCCTCGGTGCCCGGATCCCAGATCGAGTCGTCACCAACGATGACCTCGCCAAGTTTGTCGACACATCCGACGAATGGATTCGCACGCGTTCGGGCATTTCCGAGCGCCGGGTGGCGGCCGATGACGAAACTTCGTCCATCCTGGGGGCCGCGGCGGCCGAGATGGCTATCGCCGACGCCGGAATCGACCGCGACGAGATCGATCTGGTCATCTGCGGCACGATGAGCCCGGACATGCTTTTCCCGTCCACCGCATGCCTCATCCAGGCACGCTTGGGCCTGCGCCCGGTGGCCGCGTTTGACGTCGTGGCAGCCTGCTCGGGCTTCCTCTACGTGCTCGAAGTCGGCACCCAACTGATGCGTTCCGGCAAATACCGCCGCGCACTCGTGATCGGTGCGGAAAAAATGTCGAGCATCATGGACTGGGAAGACCGCACCACCTGCGTTCTTTTCGGCGACGGTGCTGGCGCCGCCGTACTCTCCCTCAGTGACCAGCCCAACATCGGCGTGGGCGAAATCGCCCTGCGCGCCGAAGGCTCCAAGCCGGAACTCCTCTGGATGCCTTCCGGCGGTTCGCGCCAACCCGCGTCCCACAACACCATCGACGAGCACGGCCACTTCCTGAAGATGAACGGCAAGGAAATCTTCAAGTCCGCCGTTCGCGAAATGGGCGAAATCACCCTCGAAACCATCGAGCGCAACGGACTGACCCCGGATGACATCAAGTGCTTCATCCCACACCAGGCCAATATCCGCATCATCGAGTCGCTGGCCAAGCGCCTCGGCGTCCCGATGGACCGCTTTTACGTCAACATCGACCGCTTCGGCAACACCTCCGCCGCCTCGGTGCCGATTGCCCTCTGGGAAGCGCGCCAAAAAGGCCGCTTCGGCCCGGGCGACACCGTACTGCTCGCCGCATTCGGCGCCGGACTCACCTGGGGCGGTGCCATCATCCGCTGGCCAGAGTGAGCTGTTTAATTTAAAAATACTCCCGGCAACAGTCGATTGCAACCGGTCGCATTCGACGTAATTTAAGATGAATGTGAACGCCCCGTGCGCGCACAGATAGCTGCCGAATGAACCCCCAACCCTTCCTCGGCTGAGGTCGAATCGCGCCAGGGGGCGAATTCAGCTTGCTTGCATGCGCCGGGTGCCCTTTAGATGGCCGCGTCGTAGCTATGAAACACACTTGGACCGCCCACCGCGCGCTCGCCCTTTCCGTGGCCTTGTTGAGCGCCCCTATCATTGAGGCAAAACTCGTTTGGACCGAAGCCACTGGTTGGCGCGCCGAAGGCGGCCTCGCCGAAGAAGCCCTTGGCTCGGATTCACTGGGCGGAGATCAACTGTCCGCGCTCGAATTAATGAACGAGGCCGCACAGAACCAGGCCGAAGGCGATACGGGTGATGCGCTCGACCTTTACGACGACGTAATCGACGATTACCCGGATTCCATTTTCGCCTCCGAGGCCCACTTCCAGCGTGGCGTGCTCTACACCCAGCGTGGCCAGTTCCCCAATGCACGCGACCAGTTCTACATCGTGCTGGACCGCTACCCCAACTACGACAATTTCAATGCCCTGATCGAGGGCATGTATAAGCTCGCTGAAATCATTCAGGACGGGGCCATGCCCTACGTCTGGGGCTTCATCCCGTGGTTCAACGACCCGGAAGTCGCCATCGAGATTTACGAAAAAATCGTCGCCAGCGCCCCTTTCAGCGAATACGCCCCGCTATCCCTGATGAACATCGCCCTGATGGCGCGTGACGAGGACAAGCCCGAGGAAGCCATCGACGCCCTCGACCGCCTTATCAACAATTACCCCTCCAGCATCCTTACACCGGACGCCTACCTCCAGCTTGCCGACGTTTACGCATCCCTCGTGCAAGGCCCATCATGGGACCAGGGCGCCACCCGCGAGGCCATCAGCTTTTTCTCCGACTACCTGATCCTCTACCCGGACACCCCCGGCTCCTACGAAGCGGAGGCCGGCCTCTACTACATGCGCGAAACGCTGGCCGAGAGCAAATTCGAGGTGGGTGAGTTTTACTGGAAATTCCGCAACAACCCACGCGCCGCCCGCGTGATGTATAGCGAGGCCATCACCGTTGCCCCGCAGTCGGCCATCGCCCACCGTGCCGAGGCCATGATCGCCCGCATCGACTCCGGCGAAGAGCCACCGATGACCCCGGTAGACTTCGTTTTCGGACGCTACCAGCGCCCAAGCTACAACGCCTACGAAGACCAGTCCAAGATCGACGCCCTCGAAGATCAGGCCTTCCAGATCGAGCAGACCGAAGCCTTCCTCGAAACACCCGGTGCCGCCGCTTACGAAACCGTTGGCCCCGATGGCCAAGTCCAGGAATACGAAGGCCTGACCACTCCGATGCCAGGCTACTTCGTCGACCCCGACTCCGGTGCACTGATCCCGACGGAAGTGGACGAAATCGACCCTGCGATGATGCAGCCCTACAACCCACCGGGCCCCGACACACCGCAGCAAAAGGAAATCGACGCATTCCAAAAGGAACAGGCTCAGAGCCAAGACGTGCCCGCCGGTGGTTAAACCCAACTCAATTACCATGCGCTCACTCCTGTCCCTTACCGCCTTACTCGGCCTGTGGCTTTGCGCCGGCTGTGCGAACTACCAGTTGGGCGACCGCGTCGACATGCCGTTTCAAACGGTCTACGTGAAGCCGGTCGTCAACCGCTCCTTCGCCCCCCAAGCCGAGGTGCTTCTGGCCAACCAGATCATCGAAGACCTCAACCGCAGTGGCCAGGTAAAGACCGCTGATGCCGACGCCGACACCACGCTCTCAATCGTCCTGCTGGACTACGAGCGCGGCGTCACCGCAACGCGCGCCACTGACACCCAGGTCGCCCGGGCCTTCGCGTTGACCCTTACCGCGCGCATCACACTGAAGAATAACCGCACCGGCGAAGTTTACCTGGAACAGCGGGAAATCACCGCCAGCCAACAGGCCTTCACCGAAGGCGGCTTCATCCAGTCGGAGTATCAGGCCATGCCGATTTTAACGCGCAAGCTCGCCAAGGAAATCACTGACCAGGTCCTGGGGGCCTGGTAACACCACCACTGCCGCCATGTCTCCCATCGTCGCACCGTCCATCCTCGCCGGAAACCACGCCCGCCTGGCGGAAAGCCTCGCCGAAGCCGAGTCCACGCCCGGCGTCCAATGGGTTCACATCGACATCATGGACGGGCATTTCGTGCCGAATCTCACCTTCGGCCCGCAAACGGTGGAAAACCTGCGTCCGGACTCAAAGCTGTTTTTCGACGTCCACCTGATGCTGTCCCGACCCGACCTCTACGTCGAGTCGTTCATCAAAGCTGGCGGACAAAACGTGACGATCCACACCGAGCCCGCCTACGACCATCACGGCACTTTGGCCAAAATTCGTGAGCTTGGCGCCACCTGCGGCATCTGCATCAATCCCGGCACCCCGGTCAACGACCTCCTCCCCTATTTGGACGAGGTGGACCTGGTCCTCCTGATGACCGTCCAGCCCGGTTTCGGCGGCCAATCCTTCCGCGAAGACGTCCTCCCCAAAATTGAAACCGTCGCCAAATGGCGCGAAGAACGCGGCGCAAAATGGCGTATCGAAGTCGATGGCGGCGTCGACGCCACCACCGGCCAACGTTGCAAAGACGCCGGTGCCGACACCTTTGTCTCCGGCTCCGCCTTCTTCAAAAACCCGGACAAGCCCGCCTTCGTCGCCGCACTCCAGGCCTAACGGCCGGCCCGCGATCAGTCTTCCGAGTCGGAGGCGATTGGGATTTTTTTCACGCTGGCGGAGAGGACACGACGCTCGTCCACTTCCTTCACCGTAAATTCCAGCCCCCATTGCTCCAGGGGGATCGTTTCGTTGATCTGCGGGATGCGGCCCAGCTCGGATGTAATCAGGCCGCCAACGGTGGAGACTTCGTCCGTTTCGATTTCGACGCTGAGCTCCTCTTCCAGATCGTGAATCGCCATGAGGCCGTCGACGAGGTATTCGTCGGGACCAGTCTGAGTTAGCTCCTCGCTCTCGGGGGTATCGAACTCGTCCTCGATCTCGCCCACGAGCTCCTCCAAAATCGTCTCCAGGGTCACGACACCCAACGCACCGCCGAACTCATCGCTGACAAGGGCCATGTGGACCTTTTGTGCGAGCATGCGCTGGAGCGCTTCTTCGAGTCGCATGGTGGACGGAAAACGCTCGATCTTGCGGCGGATTGCGCGCAGCTCGGTTTCCTCCAACTTATTGGGCTGCCGGAAAAGGTCTTTGATGTGGATCAGGCCGCTACAGCGGTCGAGGTCCCCTTCGCAGAGCGGAAAACGCGTGTGCCCGGTCTCACGAGCAAGCGCCAGGTTCTCCTTCAGGTCCTGTTCCAAGTTGAAAAACTGCACCTGATTGCGCGGTAAAAGCACGTCCGACACCTCCAGATCACGCAGACGCAGGGCATTGCGGAGCATCTTGCGCACGTAGGGCGTCGGCGGTTGCTGGTCTTCCGCCAAGGCGCGAATCTGCACCTCAAAATCAAGGATGTTGAAATCGTGCTCAAAGCGCAGCCCCAGCACGAGAAACAACCGGCGGGCCAGCGAGCGTTGCAGCTTAAACCACGGCAGCGTGCAGGCGACAATGCCGATCACGAACCATGAAGTCAGCCGCAGCGCACGGGGTGGGTTCGACAAGGCGTAACCTCGCGGAACGAGGAAGCCGAACAGGCTGATGACCGATGCCGCCACGACAAACGCCAAGATCGCCT
>JBNNDZ010000398.1:0-8656 GCA_050285865.1 Puniceicoccales bacterium | reverse complement strand
CGGCTATTGATCCCGAAGCTAACACCATTAGCATCGACATACCGACGCGCGGTTATCTTTACCGAGCCGACAATGCGCGACTCGTTGAAGTGGTCGGTGAGATGCTGCATGAAGTCGGCTTGCAAGACTTTTCCATTGGCATGCGACAACAGCCGGGTGAAGGCTTGGAGATGCTCGATTTTGCGAAGGAAGGAACGATTGGTTACGCCGTGCATGCCTCTTGTGCGATCCAGCTTTCCTTTGTCGAGAACGGTTGGGTGAGCGGCGTGAACACCTACGCGCCCGAAGGCAATGATCCGAATGTCCACGTGGTTTCGCACGCGCTTAGACTCTGGCGTTCGCGACTGGTAACGGTCATGGATTGCGATCTGCGTTTTCCACAATACGAAGGGGAGGGGGGGAACGGATACCTCTTCACCATGCAAGGACAAGACAACCTGCTGCGCGATTGCTACGCAGAAAATGGACGGCACAACTACAGCTTCGGAACGATGTCGGCTAGCGGTAACGTTATTTACAACTGCGTCGCTAAGGATGGGCGATTGGCCTCGGACTTTCACATGTTCCTTTCGCTCGCGAACTTGATCGATAACATGACCTGCGATGGGGACTTTATTGAGGCGCGTGCATTAAGGCCGTGGGGAGGCAAAGTCATGCACGGGGTGACGACTACGGAGAGCGTGTTTTGGAATACCAATGGCCTGCGTTATTCCGAGGAGCGACCGGTACTGGTTTATCCGCATCAGCAAGGTGATGGCTACGTGATTGGGACACGTGGGCCGGCGGACAAGGTTGATTCAAGTGACTTCGTGGAAGGCGTTGGTCGCGGTGATTCGTTAGAACCGCAGTCGCTATACGCCGATCAATTACAACGCCGGCTTCAGTCGAATTAAGACCGAGTTCCCTTCGTCACTGGACTCATTCAATAGAGCAATCGCATGTGGATTGAATACGTAACGCTTAGTGTTTACCTGCTCGTGCTTATGGTTGTGGGCGCGCTCTTTTCGCGGCTCAATCGCAACATCAGTGACTTCGCGCGCGGCGGTGCGCAGGGGACTTGGTGGATGGTGGGCACGAGCATGTTTATGGCTGGCATCAGCGCGTTTACCTTTACGGGCAATGCTTCGGCGGCCTTCTCAGCCGGGCCGACTTTCCTTGTGATCTACCTGGCGAACGTCATCGGGCTTTGCCTTTGTATTTGGCTGGGCCCCTGGTTTCGCCAAACGCGAGCGACGACGTGGGCCGATGTGATGCGCGAGCGTTTTCACGTGAGCGTCGAGCAAGTCAGCGCTTATGTCGCGCTGCTGATCCAGCCCATTGGCGCAGCGACGCAACTCTATGCCTTGGCGATCTTCGCTAGTTCGATCCTTGGCCTGCCAACGCCTTGGGTCATCGTGGTGCTTGGTTTGATCGTCTTGTTCTACTCGACGACGGGCGGGCGCTGGGCAGTGATGGCGACTGACTTTGTGCAAGGCTTGATCCTATTTGCGCTTACGATTCTCGTGTTCTTCCTGGCCTTGCACAAGGTGGGGGGCTTCGGCGCATTCTTCGGCTACTTCAGCGATCCGCGTTTTGCCGATGATTTTAAATGGGTCAAAGAACCGGGGCAATTCGCTGACGACAAGTTTACCTGGAAGTGGATGATCATGGTGTTCATCCTGCAGGTGCAAGGCTACATCAACCTTGGTACGGCGGGGCGCTTTCTTTCGGTTAAGGACAGCAAGCACGCGCGTTGGTCGTCGATGCTCGCGGCCGGCTTGATGTTCGTTGGCTCGATTGTGTGGTTCCTGCCGCCAATGGTTGCACGCTTTCTTTATCAGGACGAAGTGCTGGCGCAGGCAATTAAAGAACCGGCCACGGCAAGCTATGCGGTGATCGCGCAAAACCTGCTGCCCAATGGACTAATGGGGCTCATGCTCGCGGCGATGTTTGCGGCCACCATGAGCAGCATGGACTCGGGGCTCAACGGCATGACGGGCGTCATCGTGAACAACATGATTCCGCTAGTCCGTGAGAAGCTGGGATTGGCGGCGATGAGTGATCGCGCCGGTTTGCTGCTTTGCCGCATTTTCACTGTGGTGCTCGGCATATACATTATCATCGTTGCGTTGATGCTCGCGCTGCAAAAGGAGCTCTCGCTCTTCGACGCATATCTGATGATCTCTGCAGTGGTTGGTTTGCCGCTGAGTATGCCTGTGTTGATAGCCTTATGGCTGAAGCGGCTGCACTGGTGGTCTTACTACATTATCGTCGGTGCATCGTTGATTCCAGCCATTTACTTTGTGGTGCAAAGTTCGATCTCTAATGAGAACTGGCCCATTCAGGACCGCTTGATTTGGATTTACCTATTCAGCATCGTGGGCTGTCTGATCAGCCTGCCGTTATGGCGCTATGCCTCCCCAAAATACCGCGAACAGATCCGCGTATTCTATGAGAAAATGCACACGCCGGTGGACTTCGCCAAGGAGATCGGGGTCTCGCAGGATGCGGCACAGTATAAAATTCTCGGCTCAATCTCGGTTATCCTGGGTGGTGGCATTTTGCTCTTCATGCTGATGCCCAATACGCTGGCGGCGCGCTTGCAGGTACTTGCGCTGGGGGGCGTTGTGGTTGTGGTTGGATTGTTATTAATTGGCGGCGCCAGGCGCAGCGCCATCGAGGAGAAAGCGGGCAATGAACAGTAGAAGAGTGATTCAACAGGTAGAACGTGTTTGTGCGTGCGTCGGATTTACGTTCGCTCTGATTCCATTTATTTCTAAACGATGAAACAAGACGTGGTGCCGGGCTCAACGTGTAGAGCAATAATGAGAGTGGACGCCGAGCATGTTCTTTTCGCCATGACTGATGGAGAGCGCGACTTGTTCTTGCCTGACTGGAGTGAGCAGTTTGCGCCGGATGTGCAGCAGACTTGGTTGAATGCCCAGGCGCTCAGTGAACAGGAATGGTTGGAGGCATTGCACGATTTGCAGCCCAGTGTCATCGTTACGGCTTGGAGCTGCCCGGTGATCCCGCTGGCATGGGCCCTGTCGGAGGACTGCCCCTTACACTACGTATGCAGCATCACGGGCTCGGTGAAGCCACGCGTATCACGTGAATTGTTTGAGCGTGGCGTGCTCGTGAGCAACTGGGGTAACCTGATCAGCTACACCATCGCCGAGCATGCCTTGCTCATGGTCTTGTCGTGCCTGCGCAACGTACAGCATTGGCCAAGTTTGATTGATCGGCCACAGTCGATGTTCGCCATGATGCCGCTTTTACGGACGCGTAGTCTGCGAGGCAAACGAGTTGGGCTGCACGGCTTTGGCGCAATTGCGAGGGAGCTGGTGGCAATGCTGCGTCCACATCAAGTGGAAATCGCGGCATACTCCGAAGGCGTGCCTGTTGATCACTTCGACAAGTTTGGCGTACAACGTTGTGAAAGCATGCGCGAGCTCTTCGCTGGGAGCGATGTTTTGATCGAATGCGAAGGGCTCAATGAGCGAAGCGCCGGCTCAGTCACGGAGACACTGTTGCGCTCGATGCCGCGCGATGCGGTATTTGTGAACATCGCGCGAGGCATGCTGGTGGAGGATGAAGCCGCGCTCGCTCGCCTTGCAGATGAAGGCCAGCTACGCGTGGCGCTGGATGTGTTTCACACCGCAACTTTACCGCCGAATTCTCCATTGCACGTAGCGAATGGCGTGTTGCTTTCGCCACATGTCGCTGGGCCGACATGGGACACCTATCCGTTACTCGGGGAGGCCGCTTTGGAAAACATCACGCTTTATCTTGGCGGAGAGCAACCAGAGCGTCTCGTGACGCTGAAGGCATACGACCGAGCCACCTAGCGTGGTGTCAGTATAGTTTGCTTCATGAAAAGGTAACGCCCGATGGCCCCATCGTCCATGCCACTGCGCGCCGCGAATAGGATGGAACTGCCCGTTGGGGACATCGGTCGCTACCATTAAGTAGATGGTAACATGAACAAGAATTGCTCGACGCCCACTAGCGTGCTTTCGTCTTGTTGGCTTTTTTGCGGGTAGCTTGCTCGGCTTTGGCGACAGGCTGTTGTGCTTGTTGGCGCACTGTTTTGCCGGGGTTCAGGATGCCTTCGACTAACACGCGCACCGGGCTTTCTGGCAGGCCGAGTTCGTTGCGCTGAAGCATGCCGATGACCATGTCCACTCCTTTTTGGCCGATGAGGAAATCGTTCTGATAAATGCCGGAGATTTCTTCGTTCTGTCGCACGAGAAAGGGAGAAATGAACCCGATGTCTTTCGGCATTTTTAGACCCATTTTTTGAAGGCGATGGTAGACGTTGTGGTGGGAAATGATGACGTCGGGTCGCTCCTTTTTAAGCCATGCTTGAAGGCCCTCAGTCGCCACCTCATCCCAGCGTTCCCAATAGGGTTGGGGATGCGGCAAGTCGGGACGCTCTTCGCGTAGGATGATCATGGCGTTGTTCCAAGCGTTCTCCACTTTCGCGTTCCAATCTTCAGGCACACAAAGGCCGATGCGTTGGTAACCCAGCGAGAGCAAGTGCTGCAGGATGCGGTTGATGGTATGGCTCTGGTGATTGGTCACGAGGTCCAGAACCGGGGGCTGCATGCTGTGCCCAAAGGTGACGGCGGACAGCTCGGAATAATTTAAATCCAGAAATGTACCGTGCCTCGGCTGCGGGGCTATGAGTGCGCCTTGGATATTGCGCGCGCGGAGAATGCGATGGAGCTTGCTGATGCTCATCTCCGGCTCACGAAGCCAGAACTCCTCGATTTGATAACCGCGTTGCTTGGCGCGGTCGACTGCGCCGAGGAAGTACTGTTGAAACTCTTCCGAGCCATACAGACTCTCGGGACTTGGCCAATTGTGAATCCACGCGATGGTGGCCTGGAATTGGACGGGCCGCTTGGTCTGCCGATAGGCATTGAGCGAAGCCAACATCGGGTCGGGCGTGTAGCCCATTTCTTCCGCGACTTTCTGCACACGGAGGCGTGTACTCTCCTTGAGGCGCGGGCTATTGCGGAGGGCCAAGCTCACGGTGGTGAAGTGTAAGCCAACTCGATCGGCAATTTCACGTATGGTAACACGGGGGCGCATTGATGCCTAATTTGATAATCACGCTGTCACTCACTAACAACGCCAAAACTTGGTTGAGGGTTGGGGGAGAATTGCAATGCAGATGTCTTCGCGGTTACGGATACGACGGTGTTTTTTGTTACAACGTTATTGTTCGAGCTTAAGTGGGCGCACGGACCTGCCCTTCTCGCAGGTGTTGGCGAGCATGTCAAAGCGGCCTGAAGTTTATGTGAATCTGTTTACCATTTCTTCAGATTGCTTATACCTATAAATAAATCAGTAGTTGGATTTATTGAGTTACGGAGCGATAAAAATCATTCCTACCCCACGTATAAGTTCATGGATTAATGCTCTAGCGGTTATGGTAAAACCAATAACTATAGCATCTCTTCATCAATAGAACCAATAGTGTCCCTATGATCAGCTACAATGTTCGTGAAACACAGATCCTTAATGGACTTTGGGATTTTAAATTCAATGAGGGATTTGAACTCAAAAAGTTCAGCCCTGCAGTCATTAGTTTCGATGAGAGGATCCCAGTCCCTTCTGCCTTCGATGCATGGCCAACCTATCAAGGAAAGCGAGGACTTGGGATCTACCGAAAATATATTTCTATAGGCAAAGGGAAACGTGGTCGACTTCACTTTCAAGGTGTCTCCATGTGGTCTCAGGTGTGGATCAATGGTGCATGTGTTGCGGAGAATCGATGCGGCTATGCGCCATTTTGGGTAAATATCGACTCTGGCAATGAGTGTAATGAAATCATCGTGATCGCAGACAACCGCTTTGATTTTAATCGGGTGCCGATGCACGAAGAGTATTTCGATTTCTATCAGTATGGAGGTATCATAAGAGAAGTTATACTTCATCAGTTGCCTGACGCCAAGCCATGCATCCATGCCATCAGAGTCCGACATACAGATGATTATGCGAGAGGCGAGGTTGAACTTGAAATCGAATTGGACCGCCCTGCGGCAACGGCGATTCAAGCGCGCGTGCAAATCGATGGTGTAGAGATTTGTGAGCTATCGATCGCAGCTGGAGACGCAGGATGCGATTGCGTTCGGTTAAATACACCAAATCCGCGACTCTGGTCACCGAACACACCTGAATTGCACTCTCTGAAGGTCGAGCTGATCGATCCGTCTAATTGCGTCTTTGATGATACATCTGTGCGCTATGGCCTACGTCGCATCGAAACTACTGGTGACCAAATTCTATTAAACGGTGAACCAATCCAGTTGATCGGCTATAACCGACATGAGTGGCATCCAAACTACGGACCCTCCACACCAGAACTGCAGATGTCCATGGACTTATGCTATTTGAGGGACCTTGGCTGTAACTTCATTCGCGGCAGTCACTACCATCAAAGCCAACGCTTCCTCGATTTATGCGACGAAATGGGCTTTCTGGTCTGGGAAGAAAATCTCGGTTGGGGACAACGCGAGAAAGCGCTAACAGATGCTCGCTTCAAGGAAGATCATCATCTGGCGCTAAAGTCTATGGTTCAAACAAGCTTCAACCACCCATGCGTCATCATCTGGGGATTCCTGAACGAAGCAAAAAGTAATGAAGACTACGCACGGCCGATCTTCGAAGAGACGGTTCGCACTCTTCGCGAATTAGATGACTCACGCTTAATCAGTTTTGCCAGTATGTTTGCTGAGGATGATCTGATGTTCGATCTGGTCGACTTGATTAGCTTGAATCTATACCCAGGATGGTATGACGCCGAAGGAGTTGATGATCCTCTCGAACTGATCGGACCGCGCTTCGATCGCGTGCTAGATTCATTGGAGCAGCGTGGATTTAAGAACAAGCCGGTCATGATTTCTGAAATCGGAGTAGAAGGACTCTACGGATGGCACGACCCGCACAACGACTTCTTTACCGAACAATTTCAGGCAGACTATTTGGAAAAAGCGATCAATGAGACACTCAGCAGGCGATTTTGCGGCATCGCACTCTGGCATTTCAGTGATGCGCGAACTTATAGCGGAGGTTGGTCAATAAAGCGCCCGCGCACCCACAACAACAAAGGCACGATGGATGAATATCGACGTCCGAAATTAGCATACAAAGCGGTCAAGCAAGCCTTCCACGTATTACAAGAGAAGTAAAAGCCACCGTAATCTGTATTTCTAATCATAGCCGAAAACCTTCGCTCAAGCATGTCACTTAATAATCAAACAGAGAAAACTACGCTTACATCGCTGTTGCAAAGTCGCTATCGGCAAGCACTGATCGAGCCGGACCATTTTGCCAAAAACCGTGGCATCCAGCCGAGTGCGAATGCCTATCGAAAGATGGTGTGGGATTGGGATAGTTTCTTCTTCGCTCTGGGGCACTTACATGAGCCGGATATGCCACAATACCTAAAGGGAGTAGTCGATACTTTCCTGGATTATCAGCGCGAAGACGGCTTCACCAACTACATGTATCATGTCGACCAAGCCGTAGACTTAACTGACGATTATTCGAAGAATAATCCAGCAAAACCCATACTGGCGCAAATGGCCCTGCTTGTATTCCAGTATGACCAAGACATTGGGTGGTTACGTCGGGGCTTTCCCAAGCTCAATGATTTTCATCGATATTGGGAAACGAATCTACAATCTCGAGAAGGGCTTTTCTTCATGCGTCACCATCGAGGATGCGGCGCAGATAATCACCCTGGCCTTTACGGTCGGCCGCAAAACTCAGTGCTTACTGTCGAACTGAACAGTTTTGCCTACGGCGACTATGCCGCGATGGCGACTATAGCAGAAACCTTAAACGAACCGACTGAGACATATATTGCCAAGCGCGATACACTGTGTGAGCGAATTAACAGCCTAATGTGGGATGGAGAAGATCAGTTTTACTATAATTTAGACCGCTGCTCAGACCTGTCGCACATCTATCGTCCGGTTCGCCAAAACCCACAATGGCTGACCTTTTTGAAGATAAAACATGCGATGTCTTTCATGCCATTAGTCTACGGAATCGCGACTCCACAGATGGCACAATCCGTGATTGAAAAACACCTCATGAATGAGGAGCGTTTCTTAAGTAAAGCTGGAATTCGCAGCTTATCCATGATGGAGCGCCTCTACCATCCTCGAGATATTAACGTATACATTGGCGACGCGAAGGAGCACGGAAATCCCTCTAATTGGCAGGGGCCCGTATGGACTGTTGTCAACTACCTCGCGTGGTCGGCGCTACGCCGATATGGCTTTGAGCATTCTGCCAATGATATCGTTTCGCGTTCTGCAGCATGCCTTAGCCAATGTCTAGAACAACATAGCTGTCTATACGAGTATTATCACCCTGAAACGAATGCCGGACAAGGTGTGCGCGACTTCATTAGCTTCAATGCACTCATCTTACCCATGTTAAAGAACGAAGCGCATCTCGTTCGTTTAATATCCTAATAGCAAGGGCGATTCGGCCATGAGCTTCCTTTCCTCATACACTTCAGTTAAGTCGAAGCATCCCATTTCATCTTTCTGCCTTAAACCGCATTGCGCGTGGAGTCTGCTCGCGTGGAATACGGTCCAGTATCACGTAACCTTACCTCAGCATGCCCCACAAAGGGCCTGCAGCACGTCCACCC
>JBNNDZ010000397.1:0-2832 GCA_050285865.1 Puniceicoccales bacterium | reverse complement strand
CTGCGATACTTCTGCACAGGCCGCCGATAATTGGTTTTTCACTTCATATAAGGACATCGACTTCACTACTTCCAATCTAGCTAGCTAGATTGGAATTGCAACACGAATCACGGACCTTGCCCTTGCCCCGGGCAAAGAGTTTGGCATACTGGCGGGGAAACTGCTAACGTAAGTTCTCCATGCCCAAGAACATTGGATTCATCTCCACCCGTTTCGCCGGCACCGACGGCGTATCCCTCGAAAGCGCAAAGTGGGCGGAGGTCCTCTGGGACGACCGCCACGTCAGCTACTGGTACAGCGGCCTGAGCGACCGCGGCAAAGATTTTGCCTACGTCGTGCCCGAAGCGTATTTCGGCCACCCGGAAAACGAGTGGATCAACGCCCGTCTGTGGAACCGTACGCAGCGCGACCGCCTCGTGTCCGCGCGCATTCGCGATTACGCGGACTACCTGAAAGGCACGCTCTACGACTTTGCCAATAAATATAACCTGGATTTCATCATCCCGCAAAACGTGCTCACGATCCCCATGCACGTGCCGCTGGGCATCGCGGTGACGGAGTTCCTCGCCGAGACCGGCATGCCCGCGATCGCGCACCACCACGACTTTTACTGGGAGCGCACGCGCTTCTCGGTCGGTTGCATACAGGATTACCTAGACTCCGCCTTCCCGCCGAGTCTGCCGAACATCCGCAACGTCGTCATCAACCGCCCCGCCCAAGAGCAGTTTGCGCTGCGCAAGGGCGACTCCGCGCTGCTGATTCCCAACGTGTTTGATTTCGACCAGCCCGCACCACAGCCCGACGAATATTCTGCCGATATCCGCGAGCAAATCGGCTTGGAAAAGGACGACCTGCTCATCCTCCAACCCACGCGCATCGTGCCGCGCAAAGGCATCGAACACGCCATCACGGCCGTCGGCATGCTCAAAGATCCGCGCTGCAAGCTCGTCATCTCCCACGCCGCCGGAGACGAAGGCATGGACTACAAGCACATGCTCGAAGAGAAAGCGCGCGAGGAAAACGTCGACCTGCGTTTCTTCGACGAGCGCATCGGTGAAGTCCGCCAATACGATGATGCAGGCCGCAAAATCTATACGCTGTGGGATCTCTATCCGCACGCCGACTTCGTCACCTATCCCAGCACCTACGAAGGCTTCGGCAACGCCCTGCTGGAGGCCGTTTACTTCCGCAAGCCCACCCTGGTGAACCGCTATTCCATCTTCATCCAAGACATCGAACCAAAGGGCTTCCGCTTCGCCTTGATGGACGGCATCGTCACGAATCGCGTCGTGCGCGAAATCCGCCGCATCCTCGACGACCCCACCTACCGCGACGAAATGTGCGAACACAATTACCGCGTCGCCCGCCGCCATTATAGTTATACGGTGCTGAGAAGGTCGCTACGGACGTTGATGACGGCGCTCACAGGTCTTAACTGAGACCGGTGAAAATTAAAGTATTAAAGATTAAAAATTAAAGTGGAGTTCGATACAGCAGAGCCTTTCAAGGCGTTTGAGAATCTCCAAGTTTGGAAGCGGGCTTGCAGGTTGACTGTCTCGCTATACCACGAGCTGAAGCATTTTCCCGACCGCAGTTTGAAGGACCAGATGACGAGAGCTGCTGTCTCAGTTGCCTCGAATATCGCCGAAGGATATGAGCGCAACAGCACGAATGACTTCATTAGGTTTTTACGTATCGCAAAAGGCTCAACTGGAGAACTTCGCACCCAATTATACCTGGCACAAGCAATCGGTTTTCTCTCCAAGGAACAATCCGAACCCCTCGTCGCCGAATGCCGTGAAATATCCTCCATGCTGCAAGGTTTTATTAACAAGCTACGCCCTCCTCCGTAACGAATTCCGCTACCCACTTTTTCCTTTAATCTTTTTCCTTTTTCCTTCCTTCCCATGATCAAATACGTCGACCAACAAATTCTGGCCCGCATTAAGAAACGCCTGCGCTATCTCTACGGAGATCAGGCGGACCAACTCACCGAGCGCCTATATTACATGGTCGGGCGTTATGGCGTGGGGACGCAGCCGCCGATCAAGCCCGAGAATCCGTGGACGGAGAACGACGTGTTCCTCATCACCTACGCCGACATGGTGCAACAGGAGGGCGAGGCACCACTGGCCACCTTCCGCCGATTTGCGACTGAACACCTGAAAGGCGCGATCAATACCGTGCACATTTTGCCGTTTTATCCATGGTCAAGTGATGATGGCTTCTCCGTGATCGACTACCGCGAAGTGAAGTCGGACTACGGCAATTGGCGCGATGTCGAGCGCCTTGGCGACGACTTCAAACTGATGTTCGACCTCGTCCTCAACCACTGCTCCAGCCAAAGCGCGTGGTTCCGCGACTTCTTGGTCGG
Source organism: Puniceicoccales bacterium (assembly GCA_050285865.1). GTDB lineage: Bacteria > Verrucomicrobiota > Verrucomicrobiia > Opitutales > Cerasicoccaceae > Cerasicoccus. Next base: position 458 of record JBNNDZ010000397.1, on the reverse strand, counting down.
CATTGCGCCCGGCGACGAATATTTCCTCGAAATGGACCCCGCCACGGATGTTTCCGCCGTCGTCCGCCCGCGCACCTCCCCCCTGCTCACGAAGACGATTACCCGCGATGGCGACGCTTGGGTGTGGACCACTTTCAGCGCGGACCAAGTCGATCTGAACTGGCAAAACCCAGACCTGCTTTTCGAGTTCCTCGACATCCTGCTACTCTACATCAGCCACGGCGCGACCACGGTGCGACTCGACGCCGTTGCCTTCCTGTGGAAGGAACTGGGCACTGATTGCCTGCACCTGCCGCAAACCCACGAGATGGTGAAACTACTGCGTGACGTCTGCGAACTCGTTGCCCCGCACGTGCTCATCATCACCGAAACCAATGTGCCGCACGCGGAAAATGTCAGCTACTTCGGCAACAACGACGAGGCGCACATGGTTTATAATTTCAGCCTGCCGCCGCTGC
>JBNNDZ010000396.1:0-4418 GCA_050285865.1 Puniceicoccales bacterium | reverse complement strand
TTTCGAATCCCTTCCCAGCTGGGACCCCGCAAACTTGGAAATCCGCCTGTCCATCAACCAGATCTGGGGCGATGGCGACGATGTCAATCTAGGCACGTTTGGGCAGGATGAGTTCCTGAGCAGCGGTGACCAGATTCTCTTTGAATCGGATATCAATCTCCCGTTCAACACTCCCGCTGGTAACTACTTCGTCTTGGTGCGATTTGATTCCTCTTTCCTTGCGGATGAGTTCACCTTTTCGAACAATTCTGAAACCGTAGGGCCGGGCTTTGTCATTGTGCGGGCTCCCAATTTGGTCATCCAGAGTCAGCAAACTTTCTCGCCTTCCTATCCTTACCGTCCGGAGATGAGCAGCTACATCCGTTATGCTGTTGCCAATACCGGTTTGGGCACGATTACGCAGAACCAGCCATTTGATATCCAGCTCCAGTTGATGGCCGTAGAGCGTGGGGCTCAGGATTTGGAGGACCGGGTTTTGATACGGTCCTATAATTCACTTCCGCAGAGTCTGTTTTTGCCTGAGGCTAGTGCCCAGTTCCCCAATGGGAGTTCGTCTAATGTGACGCACTTTGTCGAGATCCCGCCGATGCGCGACATTCTAGTTGCGATTGAAGAAGTCGAGCCCGGGACCCCGGAAGATGAGGCAGTGGTTTTTGCCAAGCAGTTCTTCCTGCTCAATTACATGTTTTTCTTCCAGATTACCGTTGATTCATCGAATTCGATTCAGGAATCGAGTGAAACGAATACCTTCCTTATTTTCACGCCACGGTCCGATGATGAACCCGACCAGGGCACATTGTTCTTCGACATCGTCCCCGTGAATAACTTCTACATCGATGCGGAAGGTATTGAATCGTTCACCGGGCTCGAAAACTACGGGACTTATTCGGGTAATTTCTCCTTTAGTAACTTTACCATCAGCAACACCAACCCGTTGACTGATCCATTTGGCAATACTGACGGTGACCAATATCTGAATATTTTCGAGTATGCCTTGGCGACTAATCCGACTGCGGCCTCCGAGCTGTTCTTGCGTCAGCAGCAGAACGGTGTGGTCAAATTGAACATCCCACCTTTCGGCGACGATGACTTCTTGAGCATCACGTTCGATTTCAATGTCCGTATGACCGATTTGAATTTACAGGTGCAAGCATCGGATGACGCGATTACCTGGGACACCATCCTGGAGATCGATCCACCGTTTCTCGCCACAAGCGGTCCGCAAAGCCTCACCGGATTTGGCGGCCTGGTTTCGAATCCACGCGTGCTATCAGTGGATGGCAATGTGACGGATGTGCAGAAAGTTTATTCGGCTCGAGTTACCGTGCGCGACGTCGTTCCATTTGCGGGCGTAGGCTCTCGCTTCATGCGAATCCAACTCGTGCCAGAGGCTAATACACCACCGCCCGAACCGACCAATATTGGTGTCGGCCTTGCGGATGAAGGCGACGGTGTAGAAATTACCTGGGAGGGCGTGGCGAAGGATGCCGGCGCGGATATTGATGGTGCATTTCAAATCGAACGTTCCAATCAAGCCAACGCGAATTACCGCCTCATTGGCACTACAACCTTCACCGATAATAACGGCGTGGCCCGCTACATCGATGATACGGTCCAATCCAACCGCACTTATTACTATCGCGTCCGCGCAGTCAGCGTCGCTGGTGTCACGGATTATGCGTTGAATCCAGAATCCGGTAATCGCTTTGTTTCGATTACTTTGGTATCCGGAAACTAGCCCGCCCTCAACTCTCTCATCTCATCATACTTGCATCGGTCCCAGTCATGAAAACTCCATTTGCTGCAATGACGCGGATATCGCGCACATCCCGTCTCTTTCGTCATCTGCTTGTGGCTACGTTCGGTTTGTTAGCCGCCGTAACCGGAGCACAAGGACAGGGGGTAGGCTGGTCGCCAACCAGCGTGCCCGTCACGACGCCAAGCTTGTTTGCCATTGATAATAGCGGTTCGCGTTTTGTCGCCGTAGGTGCAAGCGGTGCCATCATCACCAGCACGACTACGGATACCTGGACCACCCGTTCCTCGGGCACTTCAGAGACCCTCGATGGTGTCACCTGGGACAGTTCGAATGGGCAGTTTGTTGTTGTGGGCGCTCAGGGCATTGTGCTGACCAGCCCAACGGGCGTGAACTGGACCATCCAAGTCCCGGCTGACCCCGTTGCGGCCGACCTTAACGAAGTTATCAGCTTTGACGATTTGCTCGTGGCGGTGGGTGAGGGTGGCACCATCCTCACCAGTGATGACGCAGTGATCTGGACCCCGCAGGTGTCCCCGGTTACCACTCGTTTGCGCGACCTCGCCATTGACGAAGGGGTTATTTATGCCGTTGGTGATTCGGGCGTTATTTTGTCCAGTCCAGATGCTGTTAACTGGACGCAGGTCGGTTCCCCGGTCATTTCACTGCTCACCGGTATTTCTGCAATTGGCCTTTCGGACCCAAGCGCTCCATCCTTGGTTGCAGTTGGCGAATCTGGGGTAATCCTGACGAGTGTCGATGGCCAGACTTGGACCAAGCAGACTTCCGGCACGGCTCTGCCGCTAATTGCGGTGACCAGCACGGGCTCGCGTTTAATTGCTGTTGGTGCCTTCGGACAGGTTCGCACAAGCGATGTCGAAACGCTCACCGTCAACGGTACCAGCACCACTACGATCGGGCGCACATGGACGCAGCAGTCATCTGGCACAACCGGTTGGATGTATGATATACTTACGACGGCGGAGTCCGCTTTGCTTGCTGTGGTCGATACTGGTTCAATACTCGTCAGCTTGCCTGACAATATGGGTGAGGGCACACCGGTGGCGCTTTCGGTGAATGCTCCGGTTGTGGTTGGTTCGACTGCGACTCCACCAGTTTTGGGGGCCAATTCGACTTTCAGTGTTCGGGTTAATGTGGTCAACGCCGACCCGGAGCCTTTCGACAATTCCTACCAATTGCGGTTGTTGCTGACTCCCAGCTCTGGTACGGCGGGCACGGTAGTCCTCGCCGAACAGACATATACGGATGTTCTCCCAGCCAGCAGCACGGTTGAATTTGCCTTCACTGGTTTGACGATTGACGGTGATCTGCTAGCCCCGGGCAACTATTCATTGTCGGCACAGATTTCACTGACTCCGCCGACCGATGAAGTCATATCCGGAGTTTCCCTGCGCAGTCTTCCGGTAGTCGTGCAAGGGCCGGATCTTTCGCTCGCTAACGCAGTTTTCCCCAATGGGATTATCGCTGATCTTGGTGGCACCTTTCAGAACGTCAGCTATGATCTCCGCAACACGCTTGCTGGAGTTGTTCCCAGCGGCGAGCCCATTCAGATTCAGGTTTTCCTTTCCGAAGACGAATTCCTTTCAGGCAACGATTTCCTTGTCCGTGAGTACAGTTACACGGGTGGAATCAGTCGTGGACCATCCACAGTCACCCTTCCTCCGGCTGGTGTTTCGGGCGACATTACGGTTCCTGACACCATTCTGGGCGGCAACTATTTCATGATCTTTCAGGTCAATGGCAACGATGCCATTGCTGAGAGCGGTTCTTCCGCCAATACCCTGGCCCGCGCCGTTTCGATCAGTTACTTCGACCTTGGCGTCACTGCGCCGAATCTGCCGAATATTCCAGCGCCCGGTAATGGCCTGCCCAAGAAATTGGGAACGAACACCACCGTTGATGTCGTTACCGTTACGCTCCAAAACTCGGGCTTGGTTGCTTATGAAGATGAGGAGTCTGCCCCCTTCAATGTAAACCTCTACCTATCCAGTGACAACGTTGCTGATGGAGGGGACGCCCTGCTGGCGACGCAGTCATTCGACACGCTTGGCGCGCAAAGTAGCCGTTTGGTGACGTTCAATAATGTCGAGATTCCTTCACTTGCCATTGGCGATTATTCCCTCATTGCAGAGATTGAATTCTCTGAAGGTATTTCGGACAACAGTGCTTCCGGGAACAGCGCGGTTCGGTCAGTGCAGCTTGTTGGGCCGGACCTGGGCTTGACGGACTTGCTCTTTGCCAACGGCACGACTGTTGCAATTGGCGCGGCGCTCGATGGTGTATCTTATACGCTCCGTAACACCGAACTTGGAACCTTGCCTGTTGGTTCGCCGGTTTCAATTGAAGTCTTCCTTTCAACTGACTCAGTGCTCGATCTTGCAGACGACACGTTGCTTAGCAGCTACATTTACTCTGGTGGTCTCGATTCGGGGCCCGACAGCGTGAACTTGCCCATCGTCCCCACGAGTATCAATTTGCCTAGCGGTTTGAATGGCGGAAATTACTTCCTGCTGGTGTCGGCCAACCGCCTCGGCGGCGTGATCGAGACGGACACGGCATCGAATGTCATTGCGGGTGGCATCACGGTGACGGCGGTTGATCTGGCCACGACCAAGCCCACCCTCTCCGCGACGACCGCTGG
>JBNNDZ010000395.1:0-11312 GCA_050285865.1 Puniceicoccales bacterium | reverse complement strand
CGACCACTCAAACGAACCAATGCTCGCTAAAGCAACCGAAACGGCCGGGTTAATGTGTGCGCCGGAAATTCGGCCTACTGCGTAAACTGCACAAGTGACAGCAAATGCCCACCCGGCAGTGATGACAATCCAGCCGCCGTTTTGCCCCTTGGACTTGGCGAGCAGGACATTGGCAACAACACCGTTGCCAAAGAGGATTAGGATAGCCGTTCCAATATATTCGGCGAGGTATTCATTCATGTGGGGTAATTATTGGGTTTTTGAGATTAAAGCAGGGTAACGATAGATACAATAAAACGCATGCCTATAAGTTTTGCAAGTTGTTTTTATTCATATACTTACAGACCCATTGCGTCTGCATAACCCAAGAAGCTGCCTGTTTCTCGTCACCATTTCGACGCAAAACGAAGTGACCAAAGGCTGAAAATCCAATTTTCCCAATAAAGCCCAATCAATTTGCTTTTGTTTTCCAAATGCGCTTTAATTGACCTGAAAAACTTTTTTCGTCCAATGTCCCCCCAACAGCGCCAGGAAGCCATCCTTCGGCAGATCGAACGTGAAGGATCGGTCCGCAGCCTCAAGCTCGCCAAGTCGCTCGACGTCACTCCAGAAACAATTCGCAAAGACCTCGAGCATTTGGAATCGATTAACCGCGTGATCCGCACACACGGCGGTGCCACCCGTGCCACGGATGCGCACCACGACCTCCCCCTGCCCGCCCGTCAATGGGTCAACCGTGAGGAAAAGATCATCGTCGCCCGAGCAGCAGCGGCGCTCGTTGAGCCCAATGACACCATCTTCTTTGATGCCAGCTCGACCGTTCTGCTGATCGCCGAATACCTGCCAGAGATTCCCCTAACCGTGCTCACTAACGCACACCACGTCGTCGTTGCTCTGGGTGGACGCAGCCAGTGTGACCTCATTTGCACCGGAGGTAATTACGAGGACCGTTCGCGTTCCTACGTGGGTGCCATGGCGGAGGACGCGCTCAAACGCTTTGCGATCAAATGGCTTTTTCTAGGCGTGGATGGGCTGCACCCCGAGTTTGGCGCAAGCGAGGTCAACCCCGGCCAAGCCGTCCTGAAAGAGCGACTCCTGCCCCGCGCGGAGCACGTCTGCATCGTTTGCGATTCTACTAAACTTGGTCGCAAAAGCCCATTTATCTTCGCGCAGGTCAATCAGTTCAATGTGCTCGTAACCGACAGCCGCGCCAGCGACGCTGACCTCCAAGCCTACCGCAACGCCGGTATCCGCACGGTCATCGCCCCCATCGACACCGAGTGAAGCGCGTAATTATCCCGCCCAAGTGACTGGGCGCGTCCTTAACCCAGGCACTCACTGGAGGGCTTCCCAATAAAAACGGCCACCCCGAATGCAGGGTGGCCGTTGTGTAAATTACTGTTTCCGGAAGTTACCGCTTAGTAGCGGTAGTGCTCGGACTTGTAAGGACCAGCGACGGGGACGTCGATGTAGGCGGCCTGTTCATCGCTGAGCTTGGTGAGCTTGCAGCCAATCTTTTCGAGGTGCAGGCGGGCAACTTCTTCGTCGAGCTTCTTCGGGAGGATGTAAACGCCGGGGTTGTACTTCTCGACGTTCTTCCACAGCTCAACCTGGGCAAGAACCTGGTTGGTGAAGCTGTTGGACATCACGAAGGATGGGTGACCCGTTGCGCAACCCAGGTTCACGAGGCGGCCCTTGGCGAGCATGTAGATGCAGTTGCCACCCGGGAAGGTGTACTTGTCCACTGCGCCTTGCGAGTCAGGCTTGATCTCTTCAACTTCCACGCCGGGCATGTCGTTGAGCTTGTCGACCTGGATTTCGTTGTCGAAGTGGCCGATGTTGCAGACGATCGCCTGGTCCTTCATCTTGGACATGTGGTCCGCAGTGATGATGTTGAAGTTGCCCGTGGTGGTGACGTAGATGTCGCCCCAGCCGAGGGTGTCTTCAACAGTCAATACGCGGAAACCTTCCATCGCAGCCTGAAGTGCGCAGATGGGGTCGACTTCGGTAACGACGACCTGGGCACCTTGGGCGCGAAGCGCTTGAGCGCAGCCCTTACCAACGTCGCCATAACCGCAGACAACACCGACCTTGCCGGAGATCATCACGTCGGTGGCGCGCTTGATGCCGTCGATCAGCGACTCGCGGCAGCCGTAAAGGTTGTCGAACTTGGACTTGGTAACCGAGTCATTCACGTTGATCGCCGGAACCAGGAGCGTGCCCTTCTTGTGGCGCTCGTAGAGGCGGTGAACACCGGTGGTGGTTTCCTCGGAAACACCCTTCCAGTCTTCCACGACCTTGTGCCAGTGGCCGGGCTTTTCTTCGTGGATCTTCTTGAGCGTGGCCTTAACGACCTGCTCTTCGAGGTTGCCGGACGGCGTGTTGATCCAGTCGTCACCCTCTTCGAGCTCGAAGCCCTTGTGGATGAGGAGCGTGGCGTCGCCGCCATCGTCAACGATTAGTTGCGGGCCGGAGCCATCGGGCCAGGTCAGCGCCTGCTCGGTGCACCACCAGTATTCTTCGAGGGTTTCACCCTTCCAAGCGAATACGGGCACGCCGAGGTTCTTGGCAACGTAGGCTGCCGCGTGGTCCTGCGTGGAGAAAATGTTGCAGGAGCACCAACGCACATCGGCGCCGAGTTCCTTGAGCGTTTCAATAAGAACGGCGGTCTGAATCGTCATGTGGAGCGAGCCCATGACACGGACGCCCTTCAGGGGCTTTTCGCCGGCATACTTTTCGCGCGTGGCCATGAGGCCCGGCATTTCGTATTGCGCGATTTCCACCTCCTTGCGGCCAAAATCCGCAAGGCTGATGTCCTTCACTTTGTAGTCGGTTGTGGTTTCGGTTGCTGTAGACATGATTTTCAATCTTGTGGCCCACGAATGTAACGAATGGGCACGAAGTTTAATTATTTACGAATCGCTTGTATTGAAGGCCCTCGGAACTGCCAAAATTCACCAGCAGCCCAAGCGTTGATCGCGTTGCATTCAAATAGTTGAGGACCTGCGATGCATTCTTACTGGAAATTTCATCCATCGCCTTCACCTCCAGGATGATTGCTTCGTTGCAAACAAAGTCAGCACGATAGGCAGTTCCCAAAGGTTGACCTTTATAATTAACAGGCAGGGGCTTTTCTCGTTCAAATGGGATTCCGCGCAGCCCGAATTCTAACGCCAATGCCTCTTGGTAAACCATTTCCAAAAAACCGTGACCTAACTCATTATAAACCTCCATACAGGCCCCAATGATTTGGTAACTTTCTTCTTTGAAAACGATTTCAGGCATTCGCGTGAATTCGAGCAATTCGCGGGCAACCCAATTAGCGTTTAACCAATTGCCTTCTTGAGTTCTTCGGCCTTCGAGGTGTCTTCCCAGGGGAGACCTTCCTTGGCGAAGTGTCCGTAGTGCGTGGTTTCACGGTAGATCGGGCGGAGCAAGTCGAGCTGCTTCACGATGTCAGCCGGCTTGAAGCTGAATACTTCGCGGATGGCCTTTTCGATCTTGGTGTGGTCCACCTTGCCGGTGCCGAAGGTGTCGATGTGAATCGAAGTCGGGTGCGGGTAGCCGATGGCGTAAGCGACCTGAAGCTCAACCTTGTCGGCGAGGCCAGCAGCAACGACATTCTTGGCAACCCAGCGGCACATGTAGGCAGCGGAGCGGTCGACCTTCGATGGGTCCTTACCGGAGAATGCACCGCCACCGTGACGGCCATAACCACCGTAGGTGTCGACAATGATCTTACGACCGGTCAGACCGGCGTCGCCCTGAGGACCACCCACGACGAAACGGCCCGTCGGGTTGATCAGGAATTGCGTGTCGGCGTCGATCAACTCTGCCGGAAGTTCCTTCTTTACGACGTTCTCGACTAGGTAATCCTTAATCTGCTTCAGCGTGGCGGCTTCGGCGTGCTGGGTGGAGATCACGACGTTGTTGATCTTCACCGGCTTGCCGTTCTCGTAGGAAACCGCGACCTGGCTCTTACAGTCCGGGCGAAGCCACTTGGCGTCGCTGTCCGGGGCCTTGCGGATTTCTGCCATCTTACGCAGCAAACGGTGCGCATACATCACGGGGGCCGGCATAAGCTCAGGCGTTTCCGTGCAGGCAATGCCAAACATGATGCCCTGGTCACCCGCGCCCTGTTCGTCGGTGTCCTTACCTTCGGCGGCGGCGGCGTCCACACCCTGGGCGATGTCCTGAGACTGCTTCGTGATGTAGTTGTTGATGAAAACTTCGTCGGCGTGGAAGATGTCGTCGTCGTTGATGTAACCGATGTCACGGATCGCCTGACGGACGACTGCGTTGTAGTCGAACTTCGCGTTCGTGGTGATCTCACCCGCGATGGTGACGATGTTATTCTTCACCAAAGTCTCACAAGCCACGCGGCTCTTGGGGTCCTGTTCCAAGCAGGCGTCGAGGATGCTGTCCGAAATATAGTCAGCAACTTTATCCGGGTGTCCTTCACCCACCGATTCAGAGGAAAAGTGGTAATTAGCACTCATAAGCCTCTTATTGGACAGCCAATCCGCGATTAAATCAAGTCATTTATCAATATATCTCGATTTGTTGATGCGTTATTAAGCAAAAATGCAGGTTTGCCCTATTTGGAGGTTTGAGCTAAAACAACACCGCCTGCGCTAAAAACTCCTTGTACTCATCATGCTCAAAACACGATTCCCCTTAATCGCAGCCATACTGATTGCCACAACCTTGCTCCGCGCTGCCAGTATCGAAGATACCTCCCCAGCTCAGGTCGTTGCCAATACGGATGCGATCGCCATCGTAGCAGTCTCGCACATACAATCCTATGAGGATGACGACGGCCACGTGCGCACCAGCGCTTTATTGAGCGTAATTGAGCCCATCAAAGGCACACTCCCGCAGTATTTCTATGCCAGTCAACCAGGTGGCCAGCTTGGAGATGAAATCGTGTACGAAAGCTCCTACCCGCCCATCCAAGCCCAGCAGCGCGCACTGGCCATGCTTGTATCAAGCGAAAACGGCCCGGAATTCCTTTCCCTGCCCAACGGCCTGCGTCCCTTGCCCGGTCTCACCGCCAATCCAACGGCACGTGAGGCGGGCACGCTGACATTCCTCGATGAAATTCGGGCAGTGCTCGATTCCCAACCACAACCGGGAGCCGACTACACCCGCTATGGCGTTACCCGCTTTCCCCGCGCAGCCACTGTAAACGGGCTCTCTGGCGGGCTTGAACCACGACGTTTTCTCGCGATGGACCGCGGCCATAAACTGCGCGTTGTCTATGACGATTCGCCACGACCGGACGGCATCTCCGTCGCCGAGTGCCGGGAAGCCTTAGAGGAAGCCCTTGCGGCATGGAGCAATGCCGCAGGAATTGATTTTGAAATTGTTGGCACGGCTAATTTTCCGTCCTCCGCTAATAACGTCACATCAGCAGACATCGGCATCGAAGCAGACCTTTTCATCGAGTTCGGTGATCCTTTCAACCGCATCTCCAACGCAAGTTCCACCTTGGGTCTTGGCGGACAGAGCTTCTCATTCGACAGTGACATTCCCTATGGCGGGACCATTGACGGCCTCGATTTCGGGCGTGCGAACCGAGGCAACGTCACCCTTGACCACGTCAAAGCCACCCTCGAAGACCTCGACGACCTCAAGGAAGTCCTGACACATGAAGTCGGCCACGCCATCGGTCTTGCTCACACCAGCGAGGACCCCAACGAGCCAAACGCAGCCAAGGAAAATGCAACGATGTATTTCCGTGCCCACAAGGATGGACGTGGCGCATCGGTGACCACGCTCGACAGCCAAAACCTACTCCAGGCCTATCCCGCCGATAATCATCCACCATTCGGCTACGACCGCTATGTCCGCCTGGTAACTGGATTTTCCGCCATCAACAATCCCAGCATCAATCGCTATCGACTCGCCATGGGGGATCTCGATAACGACCCAATTTCTATCGAAGTCATCGAAGAAACCGACCCCTCTAAAATTATATATACGATAAACAATAATGAAGCCGTGACCTTCATCCCGCAGGGCGCAGTGGGCGACTCGGTCGCTGACCCGCCCGCATTCTTTTCCGGCCGCCGCCTCTTTATCCAAATCAATGACGGGCAACATAAGTCCGGAGCGTTCCTCTTGAGCGTTGCTGAAATATACTTTGATTCCCATCCAAATGGCAATCTCGACGGCTTGCCAAATTCATGGATGCTCGAACATTTCGGACAAGAATCGCCCGGGGTCAACATGGGACCGAACGACGACTTTGACAGCGACGGCGACAGCAATGTCCAAGAGTTTCTCGGTGGCACCAACCCTTCGGATGCCAGCGACTTCTTTCAGGCCCGATTCGCCAACGGCGAGTTAACAATTCCCGGCGAGCAGTTTCAAGTGCTCGAACTTAAAGAATCCACCGATTTGGATGATTTTACCACCAACAGCTTTTACCAGTTTCCCGACGATGAAACGGCCCTCACCGTTGAAGTTCCTTTCAGTGGAGCCCCTCAGGAATTTTTCCGTATTGAGCGAGTCGACTAACGGCCGGAGCTGATGAAGAAGGTCAACATCAGTGATTTGAAATGGGAGTCACTTTGCTCCCCCAAGGGCAAGTTCCAGGTCTCACTTAAGAACATCTCCCATGCCATGGGTGCGCCCAAAGACGTTGGCCCTCCACAAGGACACGCCTTCGCCGTTACCCTGCACAAAATCCCGCCCGGCAAGCGAGACTGGCCACTTCATGCCCACAGTCAGCAAACCGAGTTTTACATCGTCATGAGTGGCAAAGGCAAAATGCGGGTCCGCGTGAACGACGACACCGAAGTTTCCGAGTGGTTGGAGCCCGGCGATTGCATTCATTGCCCACCCGACGGAGATGCCCACCAAATCCAGAATAGTGGCGACGAAGACCTGGTTTTCTGGGTCATTGCGGATAATCCGTCAGCCGAGTCCATCTACTATCCCGACAGCGGCAAATATGCGATGAAGCCCGAGCGCAAGTGGTTCCGGATGCAACCCGTCGCCGATTACTTCGATGGCGAGGAATAGGCGGCGCTATTCGTGGTGATACTTCGAGCCGGCGTTGATTGAAACCGCTCGGTATAGCTGCTCCAGCAGGAGGAAGCGCGCCATTTCGTGAGTGAAGGTCATTGGTGAGAGCGAAAACAGCTGGTCGGCCCGTTGTTTGACGGGATTACTCAAGCCATAGGGACCGCCAATCACGAATGTCATCTCACCGCCCTGCCGGTCGTGGATGCGCGTCGCCAAATCCGCTGAGCGCATCGCCTTGCCCTCTTCCGAGAGCACCCAGGTAACCGCGTTCGCGCGCCCGTCAATAGCCTCGGACAAGCGCGCGCCTTCCGTTTCGGTATCGGAATCGCGTAGTTCAATGACGTCCAACCGCCCCTGTCGGCTCAATCGCCCGGCGTAATCCTCGCACAGCTTACGCAAATGGGCGTTTTTCAGTTTCCCAACAACCAGCAGGGTAAAGCGGAACATCCGGGGAATCGGCTAGACCAGTCCAAGCTTCTGCTTGCCTGCTTCGGAGATCATCTTGGGGTTCCACGGCGGATCCCAAACAATTTGAACGTCCGCAAAATCGACGTCAGACAACGCTTCAATCTTGTCCTTGGCGTCTGCCGCAATAACTGGCCCCATGCCGCAACCTTGCGCCGTAAGGGTCATTTTGACGGCTACCTTGTGCTTGCCACTCTCAAGTTCCTCCGACGAAAGATCGTAAATGAGCCCCAAATCGACGATATTGACCGGAATTTCCGGGTCGAAGCAGTTCTTGAGCACCGCCCACACCTGATCTTCGCTAAACGGGCCATCGAGTTCCTCGTCCGCCGATGCTGCTTCCTGCGAGGCCAGCCATGCCTGGGCTTCATCCCCTAGAGCGTCGAAATTTTCCCTCGCTATGCGGAACATTCCATTGGGCGCGGTGATCGTTACCGAACCACCAAGTGCTTGGTTGATATTTACCGGGCTTTCCTTGGCCAGCTTAACCATGTCGCCGGCAGGAATTAGCGTCGCCGGGCAATCACGCACAAGATACAGCGTTTCATTAATCATTTACCTAAGCATCACTCGACATCGGCAAAAGTCAAACCTCCGCCCATACCGTATGCAAAATCGAAGTGATATAACTACGGCAACTGTCGCATCGGTGAAAAGTCTTGGCACCTTTTCCAGATGACTTAAACTACACAGAATCGTCACAAAACCCTGTTACTCAAATACGTCATGTATTTTTCTCCCGTTGTTACCCGTTCTTTATTCCGTCGCACAATCTGTGCTATAAGCATGCTCGCACTTACCTGCGTAGCCTTTGCAGCAAAAGAACAAGAAGCCTCGACACCCGATCTGCCACTAGAATCAGTCCCACGTTTCCTCGAAGCCAACGACCTGCGTGAATGGCGGAATCTCCAGCGCGAAATGGAACAAGCGCAGGCTGACCTGGAAACAGGCAAATGGCTGGCCAACAAGCAAGCGACCGCTTTAACCCCCAAAGATAAACTCGCGGCTGACCGTAAAAAGGGTGAAGAAATGGTAAAATCTGCCACCGCCCGCATTACTACGCTTCAAAACGAAATGACCGCATTGCATGTCAAAGCGGCCGAGCGATACAAAACCCTTCAGGCACAATTCGAGCCCGAAAGCTACTCCCTGGAAATCCCGGTGATGAAGCTCTCCGACCTGACCGGCAAGCCCACCGAAGAACTCCTCTACAAGCTCTGGAACGATAGCTACAACCGCATCTATTTCGGCGGAGCATACGTCTTTGACAGCCCGATCTACATCGAGTCCTCCAAGCTCAGTGAGCAACTCATGACCGCCATCAGCCGCTACGACGGCAACCGCTATACGCTGGAGGACCAAACGCCGGACTTCACACTCAATTCACGCCACGGAACTCCGATTATCGATTTCTCGGACCGCACTGCTGTCGTAAACCAATTTAAGTCTGCCCTGGTCCTTTGCGAAATCGTCTTCGACCGCGACGCGCCATCGGCCATCTACTCGCTCTACGCGATTGATTTGAAGACCGGTGAACTCATTGCGCAAACCGTCGCGTTGTTCCCCAGTTCCTCCGAAAATAGCGAACTGCTCGGCCTGGGCAGCATCAAGGCAGAAGCCAGCAAAACAGCACCCGCCTGACGCCTGCGGCTCGCGCCGCGCTGCCCATCGAGGTGACTTTCGCCACGCCTTTCGAAGCCTTCGAGTAAAGGCCCGCCCAGAGGTCGCGACGGACAGGACATGCCCCGCTATAAGCTCGTTATCGACTATGACGGTCGCCCTTTCGTTGGCTGGCAGCGTCAGGACAACGGCCCCTCCGTCCAGGCGGTGATCGAACGTGCCGTCAAGGCGTTTTCGGGTGAGAGCGTGACAATCGGCGGCGCCGGACGCACGGACGCCGGCGTACACGCGACCGGGCAGGTCGCCCATGTCGACCTCGCCAGGGAATGGCCCGAGTCGACGATCTACGGAGCGCTTAACTTTCATTGCCAGCCCGACCCCGTGGCGATCTTGTCGGTCGCGAAGATGCACGAGGGCTTTGACGCCCGGTTTTCGGCGATCCGTCGTCACTATCGCTTCCGGATTGCCAATCGCCTGCCGCCGCTCACCCACGAGCGCGGTCTCGCCTGGCATGTGAAGAAGCCGCTCGACGCCGATGCCATGCACGAAGCCGCGCAGGTTTTTGTCGGCCACCACGATTTCACCACCTTCCGGCATTCGCGGTGCCAAGCGAAGAGCCCGTGGAAGACCCTTGAGGCCTTCTCCGTGCGCCGTGAGGGCGAGATCGTTATCGCCGAATGCTCCTCACGTTCCTTTCTGCACAATCAGGTCCGCTCGATGGTTGGGACCTTGCGGCTGGTGGGCGAGGGGCGCTGGTCGGCCGCCGACGTCGCGAATGCGCTTGCCGCTTGCGACCGCGAGGCCTGCGGTCCGGTGGCGCCACCGGACGGGCTGTATCTGACCCAGGTCGATTACCGCTCCGCGGAAGAGGATCTCGCCTCGCGCGCCGCCTATCTGGCGGAGGTCGCCGAAACCACGGGCAAGCCTGTTTAGGCCCGCACCCTAGCTGACCTCGCTCGTCTTCACCTCTGGTACGATCGCGCGGTAGAGGTGCCATGTCGTGTGGCCGAGCACGGGAAGTGTCACCAGCAGACCAATGAAGAACGGCAGCATGGAGACGAGAAGCGTTACGGTGACGACCAGGGCCCAGCCGATCATGGGCACGGGGCTGGTCACGACGGCGCGAACGCTGGTGATCATGGCGGTGATGAAGTCCACCTCCCGGTCAAGGAGCATTGGGAAGGAAACAACGGTCAGGGAAAACAGCACGACCGAGAGCACCGCGCCGACCACGTGACCGATCAGAAGGAACATGAGGCCCTCCGGCGTGGAGACGATTACCTCCACGAACTCACCGAAGCTCGCGAACGACTGAAACCCAAGGAAGAGGGCCAGCAGGAGCCGAACCTGGTACATCCACATGATCTGCACAAACAGGACGACGAACGCCATCCAGGCGATTTCGCGACTGCGCTGCGCCCAGATGACGCCGAGCACGCCACTCCAGGTCAGGGGACGGTCCGCCTCAAGGCGTCGGCTGACCTCATAGAGGCCAACCGCGATAAAGGGCCCGATGAGGCAGAAGCCGACCGCGAGGGGGTAGCTCAGGTAGCTCATCTGGAGCGCGGAAGCCGTCAGCAGCACGAGGTTGCCCCCAAGCGCGAAGACCGCTCCGAAGAACAGGCCGAAAGCCGGGGCCTTGCGAAAATCGCGCATCCCGGCGGCGAGCGCGTCAACGATGTCGCTGACCGTGATTGCGTTTACGCGCGTGGGATCCGGCGGGCGCACGAAAGTGTCCGCATCGCTCTCAGCCGCAGGTGTCGTATCGGACGCCATGATTTCCTCCCTGAACCGGTCCTCCGATCCCAGTGAAGCAAGAACAACCGCGGACGTCACCTCCGCAAAGCTACGGGCTGGCTCATCTCCCCACAAACGGGACGCTTCGGTGCGGAAACGGTTTTGATCCGCAGCGTAGTGGTTCCTGGTTGAACGAGACCTTCAGCCGCCGAGGAGCAAACCGGATGTGCCTTGCCTGCAATGGCGCCAGCTGGTGTACATCGGAGACGCGGCTGTCCGCATCGTATCTTGCCGGAGAACATGAGAGGCTTTCGGGGGACAGGAGAACCTGCTTGAGACGGCGGGCTTGAAGGGGCTCACGTTTCGGTTGAAACTGGCGGTCAGACGGGGCTGACATCCCGCGAAAGCATGGTTGGGTAAGGCCTTCGGGCATCCCGGCCAGAACCGCAAGGCTTGGC
>JBNNDZ010000394.1:0-11213 GCA_050285865.1 Puniceicoccales bacterium | reverse complement strand
GACCGCGAGCGCCAGCGGGCCCGGTCGGCAGGAATCCGTGCCGTCCCGACATTTCAGGTCGGCAACCTGCGGGTGAAAGGTTACGAAGGCCCCGCGTGGCTGCTGCAGCAACTGACGCAGTCTGCCGGCGAACCGGAATCACCGGACCGTGATGCAGACCCGCCGTCGAGCGACGTGACGGGGGCCCCTGCGACGCGCCGGGCTGCTGGCGGGGTGATGGGTAAGCAAATCGATGGATTACTCGATAAGAACTTAAGCGTCGGGCCGTCAAAGACCTCCAAGCATTACCTGCGAGCGAGCAGTTGCGTGTTGGCGATAAGATCGACCAGTTGAAACATGACCTTGCGGGTGATGTTAAGAAGCTAACGAATTTCACCCCGGAATATCGTATGCGCTGCGGTGACTATCGCGTTCTCTTCGAGGTTGAAGAAAACCGAATTATCATTTACCGTATTTTACATCGAGGAAAAGCTTACCGCTAGGCAATCATGAGCATTCACCCACAAATCATCGAAAAAGAGGGACGCAAGGAATTCGTTGTACTTCCCTACGAGGAGTTTGTAGCAATGCAGGAAGCGCGAGAAGACTTGGAAGACCTCAAGGAACTTCGCAGCGCAAAAGCCGAAAGCGCCGATGAAGGCTCCGTCTCGTGGGATGACGTTCGCAAGACACTAGGCTAGGGTCATCATAAATGAATGCCGTCGCCTACTTACGGGAATTCATCACGGCTGAGGGGCGGAACCTGGGCGGGGGCATACTGAAAGTCGACGCCTTGCTGAACCATCAGATCCATCCGGAAGTCATGCAGGCCTTCGGACGGGAGTTTGCGCAGCGTTTTGCATCGCAAAACGTGACGCGCATTCTAACCGCGGAAATCTCCGGCATTGCCCCGGCACTCATGACCGGACTGACCCTCGGCGTGCCGATTGTTTATGCGCGGAAGAAGCGCCCCGTTACCATGTCCGGCCCGGTGTTTCTCGCGGAAGCCGAGAGCCGAACCAAGGGCGGCGTCAATGAGCTTGTCGTCTCGGCGGAATTCCTGCACCGCGATGACCGCGTGCTCGTCATCGACGACTTTTTGGCCCGGGGCTGCACGTCGGCGGCCTTGCTTAACCTCGTCCGCGAGGCCGGTGCCACGCCGGTGGGGCTGGGCTGTCTGGTGGAAAAAGCCTTCGAGGGTGGGCGGAGTTATTTGCGCGACCACGGGTTTGCCGATGTGCGCGTCGAATCGCTGGTCGCCATCATCAACATGGACGGGAATACCGTCCAGTTGGCAGACTAGAGCCAACCACTCCTGAGGCAGCAGAACCGTCAGAACCGCTTGCGGCCTTCCAGGGCGTTTCTCAAGGTAGCAGCGTCGGCGAAGACAATTCCACCGCCACTGGGCAACCCAAAGCCAATCCGGCTCACGGAGATGTGCTCATGGCCCGCCAGGATTTCATCCTGAAGAAAATGACAGGTCGCCTCGCCTTCAATGTCGTTGGACAGTGCGAGGATCAACTCCTCGACTTCGCCGTCTTCGATACGTTTGACGAGCGGCCCAAAATTGAGCTCCTCCGGACCAACGCCGTGCAGTGGGGATAGCTTGCCGTGGAGCACGTGATAAACGCCGCGGTAGGCCCCGGAACGCTCAATCGCCATCAAGTCGGGCACGGTTTCCACCACGCAGACAATCTCCCGGCGGCGGGCATTGTCGGCGTAAACTTCGCACACCTCGCCCTCAGTCAAGTTGCCCGTAATGGGGCAACGGTGGAGTTTCGACGCAGCATCGCGAAGTGCCTCACACAGTGGCTCCAGCCGTTCTGGCTTTTCGACGAGCAAGTGCATGGCCACGCGTTCGGCGGACCGGTGCCCCAGCCCGGGCAGTTGCTTCAGCAACTGATGAACTTTCTCGAAGGCCGGCGACATTGCGCGTGGGACGGCCTTACATGAAGCCGGGCAATTGGAACCCAGCGGTGGCTTCGCCCATCTTTTCCTCGTTGTGCGCCTTGGACTTCGCGGCGGCCTCCTTAATGGCCTCCAGCAAGGTTTCCTGCACAAACTCGGCGTCTTCCTTCAAAAATTCGGGATCGATCTTCAGGTCCTGGAACTCGCCCTGCCCGTTGATCTTGATCTGCACAGCGCCACCGCCACTGGATACTTCCAGCACCTCTGCGGCGAGTTCTTCCTGCAGCGATTCAATCTTACGCTGCATCTTTTGCGCTTGTTTCATTAATTTTCCGACTCCGGCCATAGAATGGAAAGCGTTTGCGTTCCCCGTGCGGAGTCAAGCGCGGATACAGCCGATTGCGAGGTGACCTACCGGTACATTGATGGCGCATTGGGTAGGGCGCAGCCTCCAGGCCAGCCGCCACACAGAGTGAGCAGGTAGGGAGGCTTGGCCTCAAGCCTCCGGGCAGTGTGCATGTGCGGTGTGCGTGCAGTGCGTGACGCGGGCGGCTTGCCTGAAGGCTGCGCCCTACCTTAACTTGTGCGAAGTGGCGGAGGCTTGAGGACAAGCCTCCCGACCTGCGTGACGCGGGCGGCTTGCCTGGAGGCTGCGCCCTACCTTTGCTCGTGCGATGTAGAGCCTTTTATAAAAAGGCTGCGTAGCCTTCGCGGTAGCTGGGATATTTGGGGGACCAACCGAGTTCGCGGCGCAGTTTTTCATTGGAAACGCGGCGGTTGGGCATCTGGCCGACAGGGTTCGTGCGGTTCGCGGCACGGGCCGTTTGCTGCCCGGGATCAAAGACCGGCTTTTCAACGCCGATTTGTTCAGCGAGCCATTCGACGACTTCGCGCTTGGTCGGATAAGCCCCGTCGATGACATTGAACGCGCCACCAGTGTGTGAGGCACCCGCAGAGAACGCCGCAATAGTCGCGGATAGAATGTCGTCCAGATGAATGTAGTTCAGGTAGAAGTCAGCCTCACCGGGAAAAGTTGTCTGCCCGCGCTTGAGGGCATCGAGCAGGTGATGCCGCGTGGGACCGTAGATCGCGCCAAGGCGCAAGATGAAGGCACGCTGCCATGCACCGCTGGCGGACTCGACCAAGACTTCCGACTCACGTAGGAGCGCACCGGAGGCGGTCAGGTCGCTGGGAACATCTTCTTCAGTCACGAGACTGCCATCGCTGTGGGGGTAAACGCTGGTCGCGCTGGTGTAGGCAAATGTCCCAATGTCGGCCTGGGCAGCCCATTCGAGGATGGACTCCATCCCGCCAACATAGGACTTCCGGTATCCATCAAGGCCACCGCCCGCCGAACTCACGCAGTTCAGCACGTAGTCCTGTCGCGCGTCGACCTGCGAATGCCAGTCACGAGAATCCAGATCGCATGCCACGGCGGACGCGGCCCATTCTTTGGCTTCCGCAATGCGGTCTGCATTACGAGTGAGCGCCGTCACCGTAGCCCCACGTTCTGTCAAATAGCGACCAACCGCCGTGCCCACATAACCGCAGCCCAAAATGAGCGCGCTCTTTCCCGAAAATTCATTGGATGCCATTACGCCATAGAGGCGAACGCAAAACCTGGCGTCAACGCCAACTCACCCGGCCGGCATCGGCGTGCTCTCCGAAATCGCGTCGAGCAGTTCCCCCAGTGAGTAGGGCTTGTGAAGCAAGCGGACCCCCTCTAGCGCACCTTCCGAAGCCAACGCCTTGGGGTCGAGATTACCGGTAATCAGGATAGCGGGCAGCCCAGCACTCTCGGCATGAATTTCCCGGATTAAATCGAGGCCGTTCATACGAGGCATGCTGTAATCGCATATCGCCAAATCGTATTCGCCAACATGCGTTCGATAATGCGCTAGTGCTTCGGTGGGATCAGCAAACGAAACCACCTCGTAGCCGGTTTCCTGAAGCAACATCGTGGTGGCCTCAGCAAGGAGCGGTTCGTCATCCACGAACAGTATGCGCGCAGCCCCCTGAGCGGCGTCTTCCTTATGCGGAGTTTTGGCGTCAATCACCTGCGCTTCCGAACCTGCCGGGGCAAGGAGTACGGTAAAGGTGGCCCCCTCTCCCTCACGGCTCGCAACCAGCAGTCGCCCACCATGAGAAGTGATGATCCCCTGAGATGTTGCCAAGCCCAGGCCAGCACCTTCACCTGGAGTTTCGCGAGTACTGAAAAACGGCTCGAAAATACGCTCCTGCAATTCGTGGGGTATGCCTGGCCCGTTGTCCTTCACCCCAATGGCGAAGAAACCTTCGAAATCCGTCAATGAATCGCCTACGCCTACTGGTTTGTCCCCTTGCACCCGTCGCACGGAAATGGTTATACTCCCGTCGCGTTCACCAATAGCCTGCGCGGCATTATTCAGGAGATTCGCGATCACCTGCCCAAGCTGGCTGGCATCGGCATCCACTATAGCTTCCGAAATTTCGTTCCGAATACAGATTGCAATGTTGGGCGCAATGGCGGCACGAACCAGGTCCGCATATTCCTTAACCAGTGAGACAAGGTCCACCGCCGTTTTTTGCGGTGGAGATTGCCGACTAAACAGCATGACCTGACGTATGACATCACGGGCGCGTTGCGATGCCTGTAGCACTCGTCCGCAATTTGAACGTACACGCACCGCATCTTCTGCGTGACGAAGTGAGAGCTCTGTAAAGCCCACTATGCCAGCAAGCACATTGTTAAAGTCGTGAGCGATGCCCCCGGCGAGCGTGCCGAGCGTTTCCATTTTTTGTGCCCGGCGCATCTGCTCCTTCATTGAACGGAGCTTCATGCGTGGTGTAATATCATTGAGCGTACGGATGACGCGCAAAGGCGCGTGGTCTGACGTTTGCCTCACCAGCACGCCGTGGTCATGGACCCAACGAATCTCACCCGTGGGTTGTGTGACGCGGTAGGTGGCGTCGAAATTGGCATTAGGCAACGTAGCGTGGCTAACGAATACCTTCCACCGTCGAGTTACCAACTCCAGATCGTCAGGGTGGACCGCCCCGTGAAGCTCATCCAACGGTATCGGTGCATTCGGATAAATCCGCGCGGCAATCGCCATCCATCGCTCACATACAATTGCAGGTCCCGCGCCCAAATCGATGTCCCAAACACCGATTCCGCTAGCATTCAGGGCGAGGCTCAACCGCTCCTCACTTTGGCGCAAACGCTCCTCAGCTGCATGTAGTAGGCGCTCCTGCTCAAGATGCCGCATGGTGCGCTCAACGGCGGTTTCAAGGTGATCGAGAAAGTCCGAGTCCTTGACGATGTAATCCTCTGCCCCGAGCTTCATCAATTGCACCGCCGTGCGCTCATCACCGTATCCGGTAAGCACCATAAAAGGCGGATTGTTCAACTGCTGCCAATTTGCACGAACAAACTCGTCGGCCCTGACATCGGGCAACTTATAATCGAGCAAAACCAAGTCGAACCATTGGGCTCGCAACAACTCCAAGGCACTTTCCCCGGAGCTCGCCAATTCTACAATGAAGCCTTTGCCACGCAGACGGCGGGAGACAAATGCGCGGAAACCCTCGTCGTCTTCGACGAGGAGTATACTGCGGGATCGCACTGGCAAGGGGGGTGTCATTGCAGGCGGGGAACTTGGACAATAGAAATAAAAAGTCCGATATTGCGAATCGCTTCGATAAATTGTTCGTACGCGATGGGCTTGGTAATATAACTGTTACAACCTAACTCATGACAACGTTCAACTTCGCCCGGATCATCCGTGGTAGTGACCATGATCACGGGTATCAGTCGCAAATACTCGTCCTGCTTCATTCGTCTTAAAACTTCAATACCCGTTAGCTTGGGCATGCGGATATCCAGCAGCACCAAAAAGCCACGATTCGCGAGTGTGCCATCTTCTTTTGACTGGCAGAGATAATCCCAGACAGCCTGGCCATCCATGAACTCAAACAGTTCATTGGCCACATTCGAACGTCTGAGGTTTCGTTTCATCAACGTACGATGGCCGATATCATCGTCAGCAAGTAGTATGGTAATGGGGTCGGGCATAAAACAAGGCTATGAGGTATATAATTATTATTCAAGGAAATGCGGAACGTCCCTCGCTTCTTGCAATGCAGCTTCACGTTTGATGAGGACATCGCCATCGGCCGGCAACTCCACATGAAAGCGTGAGCCTTCGCCCACTGCGGAGTTAACAAAAATACGCCCACCGAACCGATTCGCGATCAATGCACAAATACTCAAACCGAGACCTTCCCCCTGCTGCCTGTCGGGGTTGAGGCGGTGGAAAATCTCGAAGATGCGATCCTGATGCTGCGGCGACACTCCCTGCCCGTTATCTTCAACGGTATAACGTATCGTCGACTGATGCGACTCGGCGTAAACACTCACTTGCAGCGGCCGTTCTGGACTGCGATACTTGATCGCATTGTCCAGTAAGTTGCTAAAGAGCTGACTCATCAGCGAGCGATCACCGTAGCAATCCGGCAACTCGGTGATTTTCAAACTGCCATCCACTTCCTTGAGTTGGAAGGCAATACTGTCAGCAAGCTCTGCAAAGAGCTCATCCATGTTGATTTTTTCTGGGCAGACCGGATAGCGCCCTAATCGGGAATACTGGAGCAATCCCTTGAGCAGCATGTCCATCCGGCGACCGCTGATCGTGATAAAGCTGACCATCTCTGGAATATCTTTATCCAAGATATACTCGAATTCACGGCGATCACTTTCTTGCTCGGAGTCAGCAACTTCACGCAAACGTTTGGCCCCGTTCTCCAGTTCTGCGCTGAACCCAATAATGTTCAGCAAGGGCGATCGTAAATCATGCGAGGCAACGTAAACGATTTGCTGAAGGTCCTTGTTTTTCTGCTCCAACACAGAGATCAGCATTTTCTGTTTTTGCTGAAGCATTTTGCGCATGTGGATGTCGCGAATCTGCGAAACGAAAAACATCGGATCGCCTGCGTCGTCACGGATCAAAGCCACGCTGAGGTTGGCCCAGATGACCTCTCCCCCCTTTCGCACGTAGCGTTTCTCCATCATGTATTCGTCGATCTCGCCCCGAAGGGTCTGCTGTAGCTGCTCCAGGTCTTTATTCAGATCGTCCGGAAAAGTGATCTGCTGGAAGGTCATTTCATGCAGCTCTTCATCCGAATACCCGAGTATTTCGCATAGTTTCTCATTAACGCGGATCCATTCACCTGTCGTGGAAACGAGAGCCATGCCGATTGGCGCATGCTTGATAGCGGAGTTGAGCACAGCCTCGCTCTCACTCAGTTTCCGCTCAATGTCCTTTCGCCGCTCAATTTCTTTCTCCAACTCACCCGCAACCGGTATCCGAAGCAGCTTTGGCAGCATAAAGAAAACCGTGACCGCTGCAGTCAACGAAACCAGTGCGGTGCCCGCTTTCATCACCCCTAGCAGTCGATAAGCTGGCCACCAAAAAATAATGGCCTCCATCAGGTGCGTCACTCCGCAAAACATGATGAAGGCCACAAAGAGATACAGGACCCACCGATAAGGTAAATCCGGCCGCTTCTTAGCAAAATACGCTAGTGCCACCGGAATCGCCATGTAGCTGGCCCAAGTAACAACGTCCGCTACGATGTGAACCCACCCATGAAACGCGCTCCAATCACCGCATTGCCAACGCGCAGGGAAATCCTCCACCCCGAAAATCGAAGCAGACCCTAGCACCTCAATAAATGCGGGGGTCAAGGCATGGTTCACAATTATTTAAATATGCACAACTATGGTAGTAGATTGCAAGGCGTGTCCTTCAAAATACAAAGCATTCATCAGTTAACCTCGGGTAAACCCCTGACAAACCAATGCCCGTAGACTGTATAGAGCAGACTTTTGGACCAATGACCTATTTCACCCTTACTCAGAAATAAGCAGATGCTAACCGCCGCACAGTCCCAAACTAGAGCATTTTTCCTTTAAATAGGCCGAATCAGGTGGGAATCAGATTGGATGCAGCGCAAGGCGGCATTGATTGAGCGGGCTGGCCTGGCCTGAGCCCGTCGAAGGGAAGCCCGTGATTGAAATGCCAACGCAGCGACCTTCTAATCTGACCCCAAGCCTGTAACCGAGTGCTTTTCCGCGCCAGCAGCGTTGGCTTTTCGCTCACAGGCTTCCAGCCTGCTACACTCAAGCCGCCTTGCTGGACACGTAAAATCACTACGGCCTGATCGGCATATTTAAAAGAAAAGTGCTCTAGGCCGTTTCTTCAAAATCCATCAATGATGACATCCACCGTGCGCGCAATGTCGTCTTCGCTGTGCGCCGTACTTATAAAGCATGTCTCGAAGGCCGAGGGCGGCAGGTAAACGCCGTGCTCCATCGCGTGATGAAACAGCGGCTTGAACTGCGCCGTGTTACTGGCGGTCGCCTTATCAAAGCTGGTAACCGGCGACTCCGTAAAGAACAGGCAAAACATCGAACCAACCTGCGGCACTTGCAGTGGAATGCCTTTTTCCTGTGCCGCAGCCTCCAACGCATGCTTCACTTGCGCGCCAAGCGCTTCAAGGCGGGGATAAGGATTTTCGGCTTTCAGTAAATCCAGCGCAGCAATACCGGCCGCCATCGCGAGCGGGTTACCCGACAACGTGCCAGCCTGATAGACCGGGCCATCGGGCGCGAGCATGTCCATGATGTCACTGCGGCCACCAAACGCCCCCACTGGCAGACCTCCGCCAATGATTTTGCCCAACGCCGTCAAATCCGGCGAGATCCCTTCGCGCTCCTGCACGCCACCGGGGGCAACACGGAAACCGGTCATGACTTCGTCAAAGATGAGCACCACGCCATGCTGCGTGCAAAGCTTGCGCAGCTGTTGCAAGTAGCCAGGCTGCGGTAAAATGAGCCCGCAGTTCGCCGGGTAGGGCTCGACAATGACCGCCGCCAGATCGCTGCCGTGCGCGGTAAAAGTCGCCTCCAGCGTCTTCGGATCATTGTAAGGCAACACGATGGTTTCCGCCGCAAAACCCGGTGGCACCCCTGCGCTGTCGGGCTTACCAAGGGTCAATGCGCCCGAACCAGCAGCCACGAGCAGCGAGTCCACGTGCCCATGATAGCAACCCGCAAACTTGATGATCTTATGCCGACCGGTAAAACCACGCGCCAAGCGGATCGCTGACATGGTGGCCTCGGTGCCACTGTTGACCATGCGCACCTTTTCGATGGACGGCACTATTTCGACCACACGTTCGGCCATCGCGACCTCGTATGGATTCGGCGTGCCGAAGCTCGTGCCCTTCTCCAGCGCAGAGGCAATAGCATCCCGTATTTCTGCACGGTTGTGTCCATGGATCGCCGGCCCCCAGGTGCAGACGTAGTCGATCAGCTCCTTGCCATCAGACGTAACCAATCGGCTGCCGTGCGCCGAACGCGTGAAAAACGGCGCACCGCCCACCGAACGAAAGGCCCGGACCGGCGAATTAACGCCTCCCGGAATCAATCGGCTGGCGCGCGTGAATAGCTCGGGTGATGTCAAATTTTCGGTTTTCATGGCGATGACGAATAAGAATTAGAACCAGCCGCCGGACGACGCTGGAGCCGCCCCCCGGGCAAACACAGCCGTGACGGAATCCCCTTTCGGCTTAACCGTGAATTGCTGCGGGCCATTAAAGATTAGTTCGCACTCAATTTCGTTTTGTGAAACGGGGTGCAGGGTCAGCGTTTTCTGGCCCGTATGGTATTGGCCAGTGTAAACATTGGGCCCGCCAATGGTCATGTTCACCGTCGCAGTGAAGTTGTGCTTATCGTGAAATTCAACGACGACGTTATCCACGGCAATCCCGATCGCATCCCCACTGAGTGAGGTCGAATGCCAATGCCCTAGTAGCTTATTCGGGGCACTGACCGGCGGGGTGCCCTTGCGGCGTCCTGCCGGTTGAGCAAAGGCACTGCCAGTCAGGCAAAGGAGGAGAAGGACAACAAGATAACGCATGGCGATAAACCTACGACAACTTAGCTCCCTGACGCAACCACCGCGTTCACCAGCGTTTCAACGCACTCGATCTTCGCGCTGGGCAAGATACCATGACCAAGGTTCACAATGTGACCACGCGCACCATTCATTCCGCTCAGGAGCGCATCGGCGGCGGCTTGCACCGTGGCGGGCGTTGTGCTGAGAAGCACCGGATCGAGGTTGCCCTGGAGCGCGATATTCGCCGGAGCTAGACCTCGCATGCCAGGCAGGTCGACGGTCCAGTCCATTCCCAGAACCTTCGCCCCGCTGCGGGACAACGCCTCCACATGATGCGCCATGCCCTTGGCAAAAAGAATGATCGGAGCACCTTCCGGAAGCTGATCGATGATGCGGCGAATCCACTGGAGCGACATCTGCTCGTAGTCGGTCCCCGCGCAGGCGGCGGCCCAACTGTCAAATAGCTGCACGGCGTCTGCCCCGGCTGCGAGCTGCATTTTCAGCAACTCTGCCACGGCGTCGGAAAGCTTTTCCATGAGCACATCAAAGCGCGCACGATCCTCATAAAACAACGCCTTGATCGCCGCAAAATCTTTCGATGAACCGCCTTCAACCATGTAGCAGGCAAGCGTCCACGGCGACCCAGCAAAACCGAGCACCGCCTTCTCCTGGCCAACTTCACTGCCCACCAGACGTAATGCATCGGCGATGTAGGTCAGTTTCTCACTCACCGCACTCGCGGGGGCAAGGCGGTCGATATCGGCGGCGCTTTCGATCGTCCAATCCATTCCTATGCCGCCCGCATCACGGAAATGATAAGGCTGCCCCAGCGCTTCCGGCACGATAAGGATGTCCGAAAACACAATCGCCGCATCCAGCGCAAAACGCTTCAGCGGCTGTAAGGTGACCTCGGTCGCCAACTCCGGCGTGCGCACCATGGTGACGAAATCGTAGCGCTCCTTGAGCGCCCGATACTCCGGCAAATACCGTCCCGCCTGCCGCATAATCCAGATTGGCGGGCGGTCCACCGCATCACAGTTAGCAGCAGCAAGGAATCGTTGTTTGGAAGTCATTTGGTTGCGGATTGGGGAATTCGGATTGCGGAATGTTTAGCCACGGATGGACGCAGATGAAAGGCGGATTGTGGACGTGGGATTTTCTTAACAGAAGAACGCGATGGGATAGAAGTGACTCACATCATTCAATATCGAACTAACTCCAGAGAGTCTCATCGGAATTTAAAAATTGGGGCTGAAGTAGCTAAGCGCGTAAAAATCCGCTATAAGCTACCGAGATGTATGAACGAAAAAGTCGGCTAAGTAAACACAAGCAAATGAGATTGATTGAGCATTTTGTTGCTGGCACAACCGCCCGGGCCGCGGGTGA
>JBNNDZ010000393.1:0-3104 GCA_050285865.1 Puniceicoccales bacterium | reverse complement strand
TCGTTCATGATCGGCGTCGGTGCGACGTGGGAAATTGACGTTTGGGGGCGTCTGCGCGACCGGCAAAGCGCGGCCCTGGCTGATGTTCAGGCGTCGCTGGCAACTTATCGCGGTGCGCGACTCTCACTCGCGGCACGGACCGCCACGGCCTGGTTTCGGGCGATTGAGGCGCGACAGCAGCTCGAGCTTGCGACGAATACTTACGAGAGTTTCAACATCGCCACCGAGGCGATTCGTGGTCGCTATGACCGGGGGGTGAGCCCGGCGCTCGACCTGCGTCTGTCACTCGCGCAAACGCCAGCCGCGAAGTCCGTTATGGATAACCGGGGCCGCGATTTCGATGCCGCGGTGCGTGAATTGGAAGTCCTGCTTGGCCGCTATCCGGCAAAGGAACTGGATGTCACCGATGAGCTTCCCGCGATCGTTCGCCCGGTGCCGGTCGGTCTGCCGAGTGAGCTGCTGGAGCGCCGTCCGGATTTGATTGTCGCGGAGCGCAATCTCGCCGCTTCGGGCAAGCGTGTGAGCGAAGCCCGCAAGGCGATGCTGCCTCGTATCAGCCTGACGGGTAGTTACGGCTACTCCAGTCCGCAATTGGAAGACGTGCTCACGAACAGCTTTTCGGTTTGGAGTTTGGCGGCCAATGCCGTGCAACCGATTTTCCAAGGGCTGCGGTTGAGCGCCGCCGTTGACCGGGCCAAAGCCGTCGCGACGGAGCGCCTCGCCGTTTACGGACAAACCGCGCTCAACGCTTTCCGCGAAGTTGAGACTGCGCTGGCCGCCGAGGAGTTTCTCGATCAGAGCGTGGTGAATCTCAACGAGTCGGCGACGCAATCCATCGCCGCCGAGGACGCCGCTTGGGAGCGATATCAACGGGGCCTGACGGACATCATAACGGTGCTCGATTCCCAGCGTCGCGCTTTCGAATCGCGTCAGGCCTTGATCTCCGCGCGCACCAACCGCCTGGTTAACCGGGTAAACCTCTATCTTGCGCTCGGTGGCGATTTCGAATCTGCCGGGCCATTGGATGAAGCTGATGTGGATGCACCTTTCGGCCCTGAGAAAATTACTCTGCCAGGCAAAGTAGCTTTGCAAAAGGAAGCGACTTTGGATGACAAAGCTGAAAATGGCGAATCCTGACTTTCACTGACTGATGAGCACCACGCCTAAGACTACTGAATCTGCCCCACCGTCCGGGGTTTCTGAGGACGCACCGGCCCCCGTTGCGCCATCGCAAATGAAGAAGCGCGGCATTTCGCCGTGGCAGATTATTTTGCCGTTCATTGTGCTGGGCCTTGGCTTTGCGGCGATGGCCTACATCATTAACACCAAGCCGGAACCGAAGTCGACCGAGCCGCCGAAGCGCGTGGCCTTGGTTGAGGTGTTGGCCGTTGAGCCGCAAAATATTCGCCTGTCGGTTCAGTCGCAGGGGACCGTGCGCCCGCGCGTGGAGACCCGCCTTACGGCTGAGGTCGCTGGCCGTGTGGAAGAAATCTCGCCGAACTTTCGTCCAGGAGGATTTATTAAGAAGGGCGAGATGCTGGTGCGGATCGATCCCACCGACTACGAAGCCGCAGTGGCCACCGCGCAGGCTAATCTGGCGCAGGCGAAGTTTAATCTCGAGCAGGAGAAAGCGTTGTCTGAACAGGCGGCGGCGGATTGGAAAGACCTCGGCCGCGGCGATCCGAGTGACCTGGCACTGCGCAAGCCGCAGATGGAACAGGCGAACTCTGCGATACAAAGTGCGGAGGCGGCACTCTTGCGCGCTCAGCGTGATTTGGAGCGCACGGAAATGCGTGCGCCGTATGATGGTCGCGTGACAGAGCAGTCCGTCGACGTGGGGCAATTTGTCGGGGGCAATGCAGCGCTGGGCGTTATTTACGGAACGGACGTGGCCGAAGTGTTTCTGCCACTGGATGCCACGGAGCTTTCGCGTCTGGAGTTGCCGACGGACATCGACGAGCGCAGCGTGCATGGGCCGAAGGTTAAGCTAACGGCGACCTTTGGCGCGAAGCAGTTTCATTGGGAAGGTTACATTGCTCGGATGGGGGCAGCCTTTGATACGCGTAGCCGCTTGCTTGATGCAGTGGTTGCGGTGGATGATCCATTGGCGCGCGACCCGGCGCAACCTGACCGTCCAGCGCTCAAGCCCGGCTTGTTTGTCACTGCCAATATCGAGGGGCGCAAAGCGGATGGCGCGTATGTCATTCCGCGTCGTGCGTTGCGCGAGGGCGACACGGTGCTGGTGGCTAAGCCCGACAATAAGCTGAGCCGCCGTGAGGTTACGGTGGTTCAAGCGGACACCGAGCGGGCCATTATTTCTCAGGGACTTGAGCCGGGCGACCGCGTCATCACGAGTCCGATGGAATACGTGGTTGAGGGGATGAACCTGAAGATTAGCGGATCATGATTAACTGGTTTGCCCGCAATGGCGTCGCCGCGAACCTGCTGATGATGGTCATCGTCTTCGGCGGGATTGCGTCGATGATGAGTATTAAGGTTGAGCTATTTCCGCAGTTCTCCTTCGACATCGTCACGATCACGGTGCCCTTCCGTGGTGCAGCGCCGGAGGAGGTTGAAGAGCAAGTTGTCGCGCGCATCGAGGAGAAGGTTCAGGACCTCGATGGCATCAAGAAAATCAACTCTACGGCCACTGAAGGACTGGGCGTGGTCAGCGTTGAAGTGCAAAAGGGCTATGACGTCCGAAAGCTACTCGACGACATCAAGACGCGCGTGGATTCCATCGATACGTTTCCCGAGGAAACGGAGCGCCCGGTGATCGAAGAGGCGTTGATTCGCCGCGAGGTTATGGCGATTTCTCTGCGGGGAAATACGGACGAAAAAACGCTCAAGCGACTGGCAGAGGAAGTCCGCGAAGATCTCCTATCGCTGCCGCTGGACTATCCGGCGGGGGGACGTTTCCAGCGCACGTTCGCGAAATTGGGCGAGCTTGACCCCGGTGGTGCGTTCCGTGAATTTTTGGTCGGCAACTCGACGATTTCCCAGGTCGATATCATCGGTGTGCGCGATTACGAGATCGGCATTGAGGTGAGCGAAAATGCGCTGCGTCGGCACGGGTTGGCCTTTGCGGATGTCGTGCGAGCGGT
>JBNNDZ010000392.1:0-12405 GCA_050285865.1 Puniceicoccales bacterium | reverse complement strand
GATCGGCCGAACGGGGCTTTATTTTGCACCGCTGCGGATATTTGGTCCGATCTCGTTGCTGTTTTTCGCGTTGTTTTTCATCAGCGTTTGCTACGACGTTTTGGTCGCCCAAAATTTGGGAGACAAGACCGTGCTGCTCTTTACCTTTGCCTGCAATATTGGCATGTTTGGCGCATTGGCCGACATGATCCGGCAAAGCGCGCGCCTTAAGTAAGGGCGCTCTAGAGCAGTTTCACTTTAAATTGTCCGTTCAGGTGGGTGCGAAAATGAATGCAGCGCAAGGCGGAGCCGATTGAGCGGGCTGGAAGCCCGTGATTGAGGCTCCAACGCGGCGACCTTTCATTTGCGCCCCAAGCTTGTAGCCGTGCGCTTTTGCGCGCCAGCAGCGTTACTCGGTCGCTCACGGGCTTCCAGCCCGCTTCGCTACTCGCGCCTTGCTGGACACACAAAATCACAGCGGCCTGAACTGACAATTTAAAGTGAAACTGCTCTAGCTCGCCCGTTGGCCGGCGGCCACCAGATTCCAGCCAACTGCCTTCACGAGGCCTTGGCAGCTGCTTTCCAACATGCGGTCGAGCGATACCGTGAGCTTTGACGCGGGGGCGGTGAGTGCCTGGGGGGACATCGGAACCTCGGCAAAAGGGGTTGAGAAAACACCTTGGCCGCGAACGCGGACATTGGCCAGGCCTGCGTTTTGGTATTTCTTTTCCAATTGGCTGGCGCGGTATTCGATCTGGTCTTCGGAGAACTCGCGGTCGAGTGATTTGCGGCCTTGTCGCAATGCGCGGATGAGCGGGTTTGCCCCTTGCGGCTCATTGGCGACCAACCAGCCGCCCGGCGCGAGGTAGGTTTTGAGTTGGCGCAGCAGCTTTTCGTCATCGTCCACGTGGTGTAGAACACCGATCATCAGAACGAGATCAAACGGAGCGCTTGGCTGGAAATCAAATGCGTCGCAGCAGTGGAATGCATGTCGGTCGGTTTCCAGGTTGGCGGTCGCGTAATCGATCAGCTTCTGGGAGTAATCAATGCCCACGTAGCTCTCGAAGGCCTCGCCCGCATATTGCAGCGTGAAGCCTGCGCCACAGCCGACTTCCAGCACGCGCTTAAACGAAGCTCCCGGCACCGCGGCCAGTGTGGATAGCAGGCGCTGGCGGCGGGCAATCTGCGACGAGGCAATCAGGTCTTTGCGGACATAGGACTGCGCGATCTCATCGAAGAGCGCCTGATCTTTTTGAGCGCGTGCTGACTTGCCTGTCGGGTCGGAGTCCATTGGTTAAATGATGTCTCGAATCTGCGCGGAGCCCATTGGTTGATTGCGGTTGGCGGTCGTCACCAGAAGTTCCGCCAATAGGCCGGTGGACACCATTTGCCCCGCGAATAGCACCAGCAGGATGCCGAGGAAAAATAACGGTCGACCCCCAATGGAGGCTCCCATGAGCACCTTACTGGCTGACAGGTAAAAGAGAATCAGGAACCCAATCGACCCGGTGGCCATGCCGAAGCCGCCAAAGAGGTGCAGCGGGCGTGTGTTGAACTTCGTGGTCAGCACGACGGTCAACAGGTCCAGGCAGCCTTTGAGGTAGCGCCCAAACCCATACTTTGACTGTCCGTGTTCACGGGGACGATGCTGCACGGGGATTTCCACCACGCGGTAGCCCATGGAGTGAGCAATGGCCGGCACGAATCGGTGCAGTTCGCCGTAAAGATTGATGTTCTCCACGATCTCCCGGCGGTAGGCTTTGAAGCCGCAGTTGAAGTCGTGCAGATAAAGCCCGGTCGACCAACTGGTGATCGCATTGAAAAGCTTGGAGGGCAGACGTTTCTCCAGCGGGTCGTGGCGTTCTTTCTTCCAGCCACTGACCATGTCCGCGCCTTCGTCGAGCTTGGCGAGGAAGTTGGGAATTTCCGCCGGGACGTCCTGCAAGTCCGCGTCCATGGTGAATACGATCTCACCCTTGGCTGCTTCAAAGCCTGCCTTCAGCCCAGCGGCTTTGCCAAAGTTGCGACGAAAGCGCACGCCTCGGACCTGCTCGCCATGCTTGGCGTGGAGCTCTCCGATGCGTTCCCAGGAACGGTCGCGGCTGCCGTCGTCGACGAAGACCACCTCAAACTGATCATGCGGCACGGACGCCGCAATTTCATCAAAGAGCGTGCCCAGCGTTTCTTCTTCATTGTAAACGGGAATGACGAACGATAGCGACGGCATAGCGAGTGTTTAGGTGGGAACAAGCTGCCGGGCCTGCCCGCTTTTGTCGAAAACAAAAGGCCGCCCGGTTCGGGCTCAGGCTTCTGTGGCAAACGCCCGGATTGTCGCCGCGACGTGTTCGCGCTGCGCGGAGGAAAGCTCCGGATACACGGGAATGCTCAGTACTTCCCGGGCAGCTTGATCAGATTCGGGGCAGGGATCGGACTCACAGTAGGCAAAGCATTCCTGACGGTGCAGGGGGACCGGATAATAGATTTCCGAGCCGATGTCATGTGCGGCTAAATGCGCCTTGAGTAAATCGCGGGGCAACTCTTGCGCACTTTTTCCCGCAGGCAGGCGCAGCGTGAACTGGTTCCAAATGTGTAGGTTCTCCGGCTTTGCGGTGGGTAAAGTGATTGTGGAACAGCCCACGAGTGCTTCCTGATAAAATGCCGCATGGCTGGCGCGGGCTTCTCGGTAATTACGGTGGTGAGGTAGCTTGGGCGCGAGCAGCGCCGCCTGCAGGGCGTCGCAACGGAAATTGCCGCCAATCATTGCGTGGTAGTATTTGGGCGCACCGCCGTGGACCCGCAGGATACGCGCGCGCTCAGCCAGGTCGTCGTCATTGGTCGTCACAAGGCCGCCATCGCCGAAGCCGCCGAGGTTCTTGCTGGGAAAGAAACTGAAACAGCCGAAGTCGCCGTAGGTCCCGGCAGCTTGACCATTTTGCTCCGCTCCGAAGGCCTGGGCAGCGTCCTCGATCACGCACAGGCCATGCTTTTGGGCGAGATCCAGCAGGGCTGCCATGTCCGCAGTCTGGCCGAACAGATGCACCGGCATGATCGCCTTGGTGCGCTGGGTGATACGACTCTCGGCCGATTGGGGGTCGAGGTTAAAGGTGGTCGGACAAATGTCGGCAAAAATGGGTTTGGCTCCAACGCGGGCGATGGCACCGGCGGTCGCAAAAAAGGAAAAACTTGGGCAAATGACTTCGTCACCCGGGCCGATACCGAGCGTCATCAACGCGAGCAACAGGGCGTCTGTACCTGAAGAAACGGCAATTGCGTGGCGTGCATTCAGTTCTTTCGCACAGGCTTCCTCGAATTGAGCCACTTCGTTGCCGAGAATGAATTGGCCATGCCCCAGCACGCGGTCGAATGCGGCGCGCAGTTCGGGCGCGAGTGCCTGATTTTGTTGATTGAGGTCGAGGAGGGGGACTTTCATTGGTCGCATTTTTAATTGGCAAAAGCCACCGACCGCAAGCGGACGTATTCACGAAACAAAAAGACCGGGACGCTTATTTCCCGATCTTATCGTTTCGTTTAGATATCGGCGAACCGGTGGCGGGATCGGCTCGCGAGAATTGCTTACACCTCAATCCCAAGGATTGTTGAGGCTTTTTCGCGGTCGCCATCGCACAGATCGAGCACGTAGCCAGTATAGTTTTCCTCAGATTGCTGGAGGTGCTCGGCGAGCGTTGGCAAATTGGCGATTTCGGTTTCCCGTAGGCTGGGGCGTCGGGTTTTGGCCTCTTCGTAGGCCTGATCGATGGCCATCATGAGTGAATCGACCTGAATCGGCTTTTCAATCACGAGGTAGACGCCCGCTTCGCGTGCCTCGGCACCGAGCTCTTCGTTGGCAAAGCCGGACATGAGGATAATGACGGCGTTGGGATTGATCTCGATCAGACGGCGGCTGACTTCGACGCCATCCATCGGCTCCATTGCGTAGTCGATGAGTACCACATCGAAGCGGCTTTGCCGGTAGCGCATGATGGCCTCTTCGCCGGACGAAGCGCCTGCGCACAGGTAGCCCGACGAGCTGATGAGCCCGGTAAGCATTTCATGGATTGCCGGAAGATCGTCGACAATGAGCAGGCTGGGCATGTTGGAAAGGTTGGTGTAAGGGGGGATTGGTTAGCCTCCAACAACGCTGGAGAGCTGGAAGATGGGCAGGAACATCGCCATAACGATGCCACCGATGATGACACCGAGCACACAGATCAGGATCGGCTCCATGAGCGAGGTGAGGGACTCCACGATGTTGTTCACCTCGACGTCGTAGAAGTCGGCGATTTTGTTCATCATCCCGTCGACGTTACCGGTTTGCTCACCCGCTTTGGCCATGTGTTTTACCATGGATGGGAAATACGGCGTTTCGGCGATGACTTCTGACAACTGCCCCCCTTGGCTGATGTGGCGACTGAAGTTTGTGCAGGCGTCTTCAATAAACGTATTGTTCGATGCACTGGAGCAAATTTCCAAGGTGCGCAGGATGGGCACGCCGCTTCGCAGGAGGATGGCATATGTGCGGCAGAAGCGGGAGATATTTACTTTCTGAGTCAGGTTACCGATGATGGGCAATCGGCTGAAAACCACGTGCTTGGCGCGACGCCCTCGGGGGGTGGCGGTAACACGTTTGAATGTCCAAATAAAAGCGACAACCCCGAGGATGATCCAGTGGATGTTGAACTTGAGGAAGTCGGAAAGATCGATCAGGAACTGTGTCGGGGCGGGCAGCTCGGCCCCGAAGTCCTGGAACATCTCGGCGAACACCGGGATAACGAAAATCAGCAGGACGTTCACGAGGATAACCGCCAGACCGATAACCGCGACTGGGTAGGTCATGGCGCTCTTAACCTTTTTGAACAGAGCCAGCGAATCTTCAAAGTAGATTGCAACCTTGCCCATGATGTCTGCCAGTGCGCCGGAGGCCTCACCGGCTTCCACCATGGATACGAATAGGTTTGGGAATGCCTTGGGAAACTTGCGCACAGCATCCGAGAAGGATGTGCCCCCGGCGATGTCGTTACGTACATCGCGGATGATGATCTTGAATACAGGGTTTTCCGTTTGGTCCTGCAACGCCTCCAGCGCACTGACCAGCGGGAGACCTGCATCCAGCATGGACGAAATCTGCTGGGTAAAGATCGTTAGCTCCTCCAGCTTGATCTTTTTACGATGGGCCTGCTTTTCGTAGGCCTTCTGTTTTGCTAGCCTCTGCGATTCAGCAAATGTCGGTTTTTTCTTAGCCGCAGCATTGGAGGCGCTGGGCGCGCTTTGACTGAGCATCGCCATAGTGAATCGCAGGATCTAAAAGGTTGGAAACAGATTGCAGTGAGCAGCGAAACGAATAACTGTTAAGCTATTGTTGCAAATACACTTGACCTAATTGACGAACAAGGTCAAGCCTTCCCCTTTACTTGCGGGCGTAGTACAACGGCTAGTATACGAGTCTTCCAAACTTGGGATGAGGGTTCGATTCCCTCCGCCCGCACCAAGTTCCCCTGTTTTTCGGGGTCAGCGAACATCGCATTCATATGTCAGGCCAAGCTCCTGACGCCAGCGATCAAGCGTCTCCATGTTGCCCAGCGTGTCTTCCAGCGACATGGCCGGGTACGGCGTTTGGCCGGTTTGAACGATTTCCGCCAGCGCATCAATTTCGTAGCTGTAGAGGTGTCGCGCGGGCGGTGACTTGATTTCTTGAGCCTCGCCCTGGTGCTCTTTTACGATGATTTTACCGTTGGCGAACCATGGTTCGGTAATTGTCATGACTCCCTTGGATCCGTATACGGTTATGCCGCTGCCCACGTGTAAACGCACCGCGCAATGCGCTTCGGCGAGGATGTCGCCATCGAAACGCATGAGGGCGGTTGTCCAGCCGTCCACGCCGGTCGTATCCAGTAGATGGCCGATGGCTTTGAGTTCAGTGGGGTTAAGGAATGCCTTGCCGTGGGCCGCTCCTGCGATCAGCCGGCAGGCGGAAGTCGTGTAGCATCCGATATCGAGGATGCCACCTCCGCCAAGGTGCTTGGCCTGTAGTCGACTCTCCGGTTGGTCTCCGCAGTCGAAGGCAAAGTGGGCCGTGATGCGTCGCACCGAGCCAATGGCCCCCGACGCCACCAGTTTGCACCATTGGGCGGTGTAGGGGTGGCTGCGGTACATGAAGGCTTCGAGGAATGCGACTCCTGCTGATTTGACGGCTGCGGCAACGGCCTTCATTTCCGCTAGATTCATGGTGGCGGGTTTCTCGCAAAGGATGTGCTTACCCGCTCGGGCGGCTTGGATGGCCCATTGGGCATGTAGCGGGTGTGGCGTGGCGATGTAAACGGCGTCGACATCCGGGTCATTGAGAAGCTCTTGATAATCGCCATAGGCTTGGCCGCCGCCATATTCCTTGAGGAATGCCTTTGCCCGTGACTCGTCACGGCTGGCTGCGGAGTGGAGCACACCGGTCTTTGACTCGGCTAGGCCAGCGGCAAATTTGTGGGCAATTGTTCCGGGGCCAAGTATGCCCCAGCGGAGTCGTTTTGATAACATGGCAATGAGTAGGGTGTAGGTGCAGCAGGATTACTTCAGAGATACCATCACGCAGGTACAGTTAAATAGGCCATCTTCCAATGAAAATGGCTGGTTAACGCAAATGCGGATTATGCCGTGCTAATTTTCGATGATCAGCGTGTAGGCGTCACCCGAGCTTTGGAATGTTCCTGAGCCGAGATTACCGTCATCGAGTATCTCGTCCAGTTCGGTGGCGGCTTCTTCGTCGAGGATGGATCCACGGATCGAGATGCCCGCTTCGAAGGCAAAGGCACCTGGGCCATCCCAGTCGTAGTTGCCCCCGACCACGGTGCGCGACTCGAAGTCCGTCCGGGTCAGGTAGCCTTCCATTTCGGCGGGCAGCACACCTTCAGTGGTGTCTTCGGGCCATTCGCCATGTTCCAGGTTGTAGGTTTCGAACGCGCCGCGAAACTGTCTGAGGTCGTTCGCGAGGCGGGCGTTTCGGGAGGCAATTCGTGCACGTTCAAATGCCGGAATCGCGACGGTAGCCAGCAAGCCGATGATGACCACAACGATCATTATTTCGACCAGAGTAAAGCCCTTGCGGGGATGGTGGTGGCCGGATGTGGGTGGCTGTCCGGGTAGCGCGCTTTTGATGATAAACCAAGGCAATCCGCCGCGCTGCGCGTTGCCCTGTTTGATGATGTTCATGGATGATCTGTTTGGGAGATTCGAAGCCGTGATTTAGCTTCGTATTATGCGTATGATATAGGGGTATAATCCTAGCCTTGGGGTCTTAGGGCCTCAAGGATATTGGATATAGGTGCTGGGTTGGTGGGCTGGGTTGTGCCTAGGAGGCATTGCAAAATGCTCCATAACAGCTGTTTGGGAATCTCGGAAAAACTTGTAAAACTCCGGTAGACCCGATCCAAGCTGACACTGTGGGCACTTCTCCGTCTTGGATTTTGCCTCGAAAGGCCGTTTCAGGCTGGAAAATTTCGGCTGATTGACATTGTTTAGTGGGTTTTTCGACATGGAGACTCTTCGCAACCTGACCCGTGACCAGGTCCTGCAAGCGCGGGACGCGCTGGGGACACCGGTTTACATCTACAGTGAGGCGGCCTTGCGTCAGCAGGCGCAAGCGGCCTTGGGCTTCCCGAATGCCTTCGGGTTGGCCGTTCGCTTTGCGATGAAAGCCGCCCCCAATGCGGCGATACTTAAGCTCTTCGCCGAAGAGGGGCTCCACATTGACGCCTCGTCGGGCTGGGAAGTTCGGCGCGCGATGCGTGCCGGGATTCCGGCCAAGAATATTTCCTTGAGCACTCAAGAGCTGCCCGATGATTTTGCGGAGTTGATTGAGGCCGGGGCGTTGCTCAATGCCTGTTCCTTGAGTCAACTGGAGCGTTTCGGCAAGGCCTTCCCGGGGCGTGCATGCGGTGTGCGTTTTAATCCGGGGCTAGGCTCTGGTGGCACCGGCAAGACCAATGTTGGCGGTCCGCACTCCAGTTTTGGCATTTGGCACGAGTGGGCGGACCAGGTGCAAGCCATCGCGGAACGTTATCAACTGACGATTCACCGTATTCACACGCACATTGGCTCGGGTAGCGACCCCGCGGTCTGGGAGCGCGTTTCTCACTTGAGCATCGATTTGGTGCGCCGCTTCAAGGATGTCACGACGCTCAATCTGGGCGGTGGCTACAAGGTGGCCCGCATGGCGACGGAGAAGTCGACCGATCTGCAGGTAATTGGTCAACCGGTCAAGGCTGCCTTCGAGGCGTTGGCTCAGGAGACTGGGCGCAAGATTCACTTGGAGATCGAGCCCGGCACCTTTCTGGTTGCGAATGCGTGCTCGCTGGTGATGACCGTGCAGGATCTCGTGGAAACTGGCGGGCCTGATGGTCGACGTTTCCTGAAGCTTGATGGCGGGATGACGGAAATTCTGCGTCCCTCACTTTACGCAGCCCAGCACCCGATCGTTGTCGTGCCCAGCACGCCCACTGATGCGACGGAGGATTACCTCGTTGTGGGGCATTGTTGCGAGTCGGGCGATGTGTTGACCGTGGGTGCAGACGACCCCGAATCGCTGGCTCCGCGGACGCTTACTCAGGCTCAGGCCGGGGATGCCATCGTCATTGAAGGGGCTGGTGCCTACTGCGCTTCAATGAGCGCCAAGAATTACAACAGCTTTCCGGAAGCGGCCGAAGCGCTCGCGCAGGCCGATGGCGAATTGCGCCTGATCCGTCGTCCGCAGACTCTGGAACAGATTCTGCAGAACGAATGCTGAGCGTATGGGTAAGCTGAGCACCAAATTGCGGCGGGACCCGAACACCGCCGTTCGCCACCGCATTAATGCGGGTCGTGTCGCTGTGCAGCAGCAGATGGATTTTTTCCAGAAGCAGTTTGGTCGCGTGGCCAGCGATTGGAAAGCGGACGACACTCGCGTGACCTTTGCCGACTTCGCTATTTCGGAGAAGCTGTTTGCCGAATTACGCGGAGCGTTTCCAAAAGATGATTTTTGCAGTGAGGAGTCCAACCCGGAAGATGAAACGCTTCCGCTGGAAGCGGAGTTTGCCTGGGTGCTCGATCCCATCGACGGCACGAATAATTATTTTTTCGGGGTGCCGTTTTGCGCGATCTCGCTCGCGCTTTTGCGGGATGGTGAACCGATCTATGGCTTTGTTTACGACCATTCACGGCAGACGCTGATCGAGGGCGGGCCGGGGTTTGGCGTCACTGATGGCCGCGAAAAGGCATCTGCCAAGGAGGGCGACCTGGACCGTCATTCGATCCTCGCCATGCACTTCCCGTTGGCCAGCGCCGATGCGCAGGCGCTTTTGCCTTGGATTGAAACTTACCGTATTCGTTCGTTTGGCAGTTGCACGTTGAACCTCGCCTATGCGGCGATTGGTAAGATCGACGGCTGCATCGATTTTCAGGTCAAAGTGTGGGATATTGCCGCCGGTTACGCGCTAATCAAGGGTGCAGGCGGAGATTTCCACTGGTTTGGTGAGCCGTGTTTCCCATTACGCGAATTCCACGTCGAGCAACCATGCCTGCGCTTTGCCGCAGGATCAAAGGGGTTTGTGGGCGCGTCGGCTCGGCTTAAGTGGGCCTAGCGGCCTGCTTACTTCAGGAGGAAGGTCTGGCTGATTAGATCGAAGCCAGGTAGGGCGGAGGGAAGGTCGTCCGACATGTAAAATTCGGTGACGAGAAAGCCTTTGCCTTTTTCAGGGACTTTGGCGGCAAATACGCGAACGCCACCGGGGAGAATGCTGAGGATTTTGCCTTTGAGGTGGCGGCCAATGCCCTGGTAACCACCCCATTCTTGAAAATCGGAGGAGGAATAGGTTTCAATGGCCGGTCCATCGAGCGCCATCATTACCTCGTCCATTGTCTGGTTTAGTGGCTTGGAGGTGATGTCGTAAATCTCGATAACAATGTGGGACTGGCCATCAGTCTCAATGGTGAAAAGTTTATCTGGATTATAGTCTGCCTGATGGGTTGCGACTTGCCAGTTGGCGGGATAGCTGAGTTGGAAGCCTGGGCGGTTGATGGTCGCCATTTCTGAGGTGTTCCATTGCCCCGCGTGGGAGATGGCCTCTTGCCGATCGTCCTCGGGGTCATCAAAGAAAAAGGCCAATGGGAGCAGCGGAATTGCGCTGGCGGTACTGGCGATTAGTAACATTCCGATCGCCGATACACAGGTTTTGATTTTAAAAATTGCTGATAGGGCCTTTATCATGTCGAGGATAACATAACTCATCTAATCTGAATACTCAATGAATTTCGCTAGGTCAGCGATTACAATTGAGTGGTTTTGCAGGGTAAAAGGTCACTGACTTGCATTTTGGGGTCGATTTCCATCAGGTGATCGAAAAACCAGTCAC
The DNA here is from genome assembly GCA_050285865.1 of Puniceicoccales bacterium. Classification (GTDB taxonomy): domain Bacteria; phylum Verrucomicrobiota; class Verrucomicrobiia; order Opitutales; family Cerasicoccaceae; genus Cerasicoccus. The sequence goes on along the minus strand of JBNNDZ010000392.1, from coordinate 2,053 downwards.
GTGCATCGGCGTCGCCATGGGTCAGCGCAATGGCACGGGGATCGAGGCGGAGAGCGAACTCTGCCAACTCGTCGCGGTAGGCGTGCCCGCTGAGGTCAAACCGCTCGACATGGGCGCGGACGGGGGCCGCGTAGTCCAATACGGAAAACAGGAAACTGTCGCCGTGGGATGTTGCAAGTAATTCACCTCCAGGCGTTTCGGGGTCGCAGTAGCCGACAAAACAGATGGTGTTTGCGGTGTCCTCGATCATGGCTGCTGCGGCCTGATAGGATGGTGTGTGTTCCACGAGCATGCCGCTGGAGAGCAGGTATATGCCGCGTTCACCCGGATTGCGGCCCGGGGAGAAATTGGGTGGGCGGCGCACGTCGAGCTCCTTGAGGAGCGAGCGACGGAAGTTTAGCCCGCCGACCTTTCGTGCGATGGTATCGAAGTAATCGACCAAATCCATGCCCAAACCGGAACAGAACACCGGGCATTTGGGCAGGTTGCCGCGTTTGCGGGCCTCATTGAGCAGGAAAAGGAGTTCCTGCATGCGACCAAGCGCAAAAACGGGAATCAGGGCCGAACCCCCACGGCTCAACGTGTGGTCAATGGTGGAAATCAGGCGCTCAATCTCGGTATCGCGGGTTTTGTCTGGCACGCGCCCGGTGGCCCCGCGGGTGGTTTCCATGACGAGTGTATCGGTCGGGACTTCCGGGAAATCGGCACCTTCGATCGTCGCCTGCGGGTTGAACATGACGTCACCGGTGAAGAAAATCCGCCGGTGCTTATAAACTAAACTTAGACCGGCTGCGCCGACGATGTGCCCGGCCCGGTGGAGGCAGAAGGTCAATTCCTCGCCGTCCCGGGTGATGGTGCGCTCCTGGCCGAAAGGCAGGCCCATGAGTGCGGAATCGAAGGCGTCCACCTCGCTGAAGGTATAGAGTGGAAGCTCGGGAATACGCAATTCGTCGCGTTGACGCTTCATCACGTTGACGGAGTTACGGAGCATTCGCTGGGCGAGAAGCTGCGAGGCGCGACTGGTCACGTACAGCGCGGTTGGCTGGTGACGGAACACGATGGGCATTGAACCCAGGTGGTCGAGGTGGCAATGCGTTAACACCACCAGGTCCAGTGGTGCGTCGCCCAGTAGCTCGAAGTTGGGGGTGGACTCTCGCCCGACGCCCTTGGGGTCCAGCCCGGCGTCCACCAGCACGCGAAACGGCCCGATCTCCGCGAGGAGGCAGTTCGCACCGATTCGGCGGTGGCGGCCAAGATCCGTCAGATTCATTATATTAGACTCTGTGCAATCCTGCGCTGGAGTCGATGGCAGATTGTCGCCCTTCATCATTCGATCCAAACGGGTTTTAATGCGTATTTCAAACCCCGCTTGGCGGAATATTCATTTCGAACCGTGGAATGCGCACAAATACTGGGGCACCGTCGTCATCCAGCCCGTGAAAGGCACCCGCAGCGACCGCATCCTGGTCGGCGATGTGGTAGCTGTTGTAGGAAAAGCTTTCCCCGGGCTCCAGTCGCGGCGTTTGCTGGACGATTTTGTCGCCTTCGATGACGAGCTTACCGCCGTCGGCGTGTTCGATGACCCACTTGCGTCCAAGCAGGGTAACGGTCCGTTCGGACAGGTTGCTGATGCTGATGAAATAAATGAATGCGTGCTCGTGCTCGTCGACGGGCTCATCGAGGTGCTGGTAGACCACGCGGTCGATGTGGACCCGTAGGCCATCCAGCTCTTCCGCCTTTTGCCCGTTTTGCATAATTCGGCTTGGCCCTGGCGTTCTAGCCACCGGCGACGATGCGGACGATTTCGAGGCGGTCGCCATCGGCGAGCATTGCGGCCTTGGTCTCGTTTTGGGTAAGGGGCTCGCCGTTGCGTTCGACGACGACGCGCTCCGGGGCCTGTCCACGCTGGGTCAGGAAGTCCGGTAAGCTGGTGTCGGGCTCCAGCGAATAATTCTCTCCGTTGGCGGTGATGTGGATCATGGTGGACAGCTTAATACGATGTCTTGCGAAAGCCCAAGTTTGAAAGTGCAGCAATGAATGCGTCGGTGTCATA
>JBNNDZ010000391.1:0-3978 GCA_050285865.1 Puniceicoccales bacterium | reverse complement strand
TCTTGCCATCGCCGAAGAGGTCGCCGACGACTTTCATGCCATCCATCAACGGCCCTTCAATGACCTCCAGCGGCTTGTCGTATTTCTGACGTGCCTCCTCGGTGTCGGCGTCGACGTGGGTGACAATGCCTTTGACCAGCGCGTGCTCCAGCCGCTTCTCTACGGACTGGTCGCGCCAGTTGCCGGCGTCATCCGTTTTTTTTTCCGTCGCAGCCGGCACCGCGCTCGCACCGGACTTGAGGAAGGCCTCGATGATCTCGGGGTTCTTCTCTTTGTTCGCGCGTTCGAAGAGCTCACGCAGGGTGTTCATACCCTGCACCATCGCCGCATTGATGCGGTCTTCCGGCGTACCGGCACCCAGAGTGATCGCACCATCCTTCACCTTTTCGGCGTAGTCGATGAGGCGCTCGGTGGCGTCGGGGTCCCGGTTGAGAAAGACGTCCTCGACCATTTTTTTCATGGTCGCGTCCATCTCATCGTAATTCATCAACAAACCCGGGTTGACGATGGCCATGTCGAGCCCCTTCGCGATGCCGTGATGCAGGAACGCCGCATGCATGGCCTCGCGAACCGGATTGTTGCCGCGGAACGAGAATGAAATGTTCGACAGACCGCCGCTGGTACGCGCGCCGGGGCACTTCTCCTTCACTTCCTTCACCGCTTCGATGAAGTCCATGGCGTAGTTGTTATGCTCCTCCATGCCGGTGGCGACGGTGAGGATATTCAGGTCGAAAATAATGTCCTGCGGGTCCATGCCGACCTCTTCGGTCAGGATCTTGAAAGACCGCTGGGCGATCTTCACCTTGTCCGCCTGATTGTCGGCCTGCCCGGTTTCGTCGAAAGCCATCACGATGACCGCCGCGCCGTAGCGCATGACCTTCTTAGCCTGCGCCTTGAATTCTTCCTCGCCACCCTTGAGGCTGATCGAGTTGACGATGCATTTGCCCTGCACGCACTTGAGGCCTGCTTCGATGACCGACCATTTCGAGCTATCGATCATGATCGGCACGCGGGAAATGTCGGGCTCGGATGCCACGAGATTCAGGAAGTGCGTCATGCACTCCTCGGACTCAAGCATGCCCTCGTCGAAATTGATGTCGATGACCTGCGCGCCCTTATCGACCTGCGACTGCGCGATGGCCAAGCCACCGGTGAAGTCGTCGGCCTTGATGAGCTTTTTGAATCGGGGCGAGCCGGTCACGTTGGTGCGCTCACCGACGTTCACGAAGCCGGTCTTCTCATCGACGTTGAACGCCTCCAATCCGCTCAAACGGAGCGCGGGCTTGATTTCCGGAATTTTGCGCGGGGGATACTTTTGTAGTTCCTGTACGACCGCCGCGATGTGCCCCGGCGTAGTGCCGCAGCAACCACCAACGAGATTCACAAGGCCGTTTTTAGCGAAATCACCAACTGCGGAAGCCGTGTGTTTGGGCGTTTCATCGTAACCCGTTGCTGCCAGCGGATTCGGTAAACCAGCGTTCGGGTAAACGTGGACATAGGTGTCGGCGACCCGCGAGAGCTCTTCCAGGAAGGGCTTCATCAGATCCGCACCGAGGGCGCAATTCAGGCCCACGCACAGCGGCTTGGCGTGACGAATCGAATTCCAGCAACCTTCAACGGTTTGACCCGACAATGTGCGGCCGGACTGGTCGGTAATCGTCACCGAAACAATGACCGGCAGACGCTCTTTAGCGCCATCAAAGAAGTCTTCAATCGCGTGCAGGCAGGCCTTCAAGTTCAACGTGTCAAAGACCGTTTCCGGCAACAGCAAATCGACGCCGCCTTCGACGAGCGAAACGACCTGATCGTAATAGGCTTTGTAAAGTTCGTCGTAACTGGTGGCACGAAATTCGGGGCGATTGACGTCGGGCGAGATCGACGCAGTGCGGTTCGTCGGCCCGATAGCACCGGCGACGAAGCGCGGCTTGCCGGTTTCTTTTTCGACTGCGTCCGCCACCTTGCGCGCGAGCTTGGCAGAGGCGATGTTGATGTCGTGCACCCGGTGCTCCAGGTGGTAATCCGCCTGGGCAATGGTTGTGCCGCTGAAAGTATTCGTCTCGATGATGTCCGCACCGGCCTCCAGGAACTGGCGGTGGATGGTCTCAATCACGTCCGGGCGGGTGATGCTGAGCAGGTCGTTGTTGCCCTTGAGGTCGCCCTTGACGTCGTTAAACGAGTCGTCGCGAAAGTCTTTTTCCTCCAGCTTGTATTGCTGGATCATGGTCCCCATTGCACCGTCCAAAAACACGATACGCTCCGCGAGCAAGTCCGCGAGTTGCTGGCCTTTTTTAGTGAATGGAATGCTGTGCTTGTGATTCGCAATGCCCATAACATATCAATCTATTCGGATATTATGATGCGTAGCAAGCAATATATTGGTGGGCCTTGCTTTTTTGGTTTGGGTTGCGTCGGGGAATAAGACTACATCGTCACTTCACAAAACGACCTATGAAGCTTTTTGCCACAACCCGTAACTCCGCACAACGGAGTATCGTCGCCATCGCCGCCCTCATTACCACCTCGGCATCCGGGAATGTTGTCGCAACGGATAACAGTGTGCCCGCCATCATGGATCAGGGCGGAACGTCTGGTAATCTGGCGGAGTATATTCTGGGCGTAGTTGATGATTACGAAAAAGACTTCGGTGGGGACGTATTTACCGGCTCACTTAAAATTGGCGACACGCAGGATTTCAACAGTCTGCGCATTCAGAATGGTGCGCGGATTTTCGGGGCATTTACTTCGCTCGGATATCAGGCTGGATCCGACAACAACGAGTTCATCATCACTGGCTCAGGCACGTTCCTCAATGGTGGCAATTCCTTCAATGTCGGGACCGATGGCTCAAACAACTCCGGCCGGGTCAGCAATGGTGCCGACTTATTTGCCGCCGGGCTGCATGTCGGCCTTGGGCAATCAGGCCAACCCACGTACGGGGCCAATAACTCCATGGTCGTGGATGGTGGGAGCTGGCGCTCGGCTTCCTTCATGTCGGTAGGCGAATACGGTTCCGGCAATTCGCTCGTAGTTCAAAATGGCGGCACCGTTGATACCATTCAGGCCGACGTCGGCCGCCAGGCTGGCAGCAATAATAACAGTGCGTTGGTCACCGGCTTTGGCTCTCGAATCAATGTGCAGAATAACTTTTACCTCAGCTTCAATAGCGGCTCGCAGAATTTTCTCACCATCGCAGACCAAGGCCTGGTTAAAGTCGGAACCGGTGGCTATGACACCTTGCTCTCTTTCAGCAACGACAGCCGGGTAAGACTTGATGGCGGATTCCTCGCAATGGTCGGCGACCAAACCAGTCAGATAAACGCCCTGATCAACGTAGGCCAACTAGAAGTGTGGGACGCCGCAACGGATAGTTGGATCCAGGCCACACCTGCCTCAGTGTCCTTCGCCTATTTCACCGACGGCACTGCCGCAGAAGCCTTCAGTGGTTATGCAGACCTCGCCAATTATACGATCGTAACCACCGCAGCAGTCCCGGAACCTGCCTTGACGGCACTCCTTATCGGCGCTGGAGCACTCCTCGCAATCAAGCGACGCAAAACCAAACTCGCTTAGTCCTAGCAATATGGATTCCCTCAAACCACTTTTTCCGAACCTTGACGACGCCGCGTGGGAACGCCTTGCCCACTGGGCAGAGCTCATGCGCGAATGGAACGCGAAGATCAACCTCGTTTCCCGCAAAGACATTGAGCGGCTGGAGGAGAAACACCTCGCGCACTGTTTGGTGGTGACGCGCGTGCTCAAGCTCATGCATGGGGCACGGGTGATCGATGTCGGCACGGGTGGCGGTTTGCCAGGCCTGCCGATGGCGATCTGTTACCCGCAGGCACAATTCACGATGGTAGACTCGGTCGGCAAAAAGGTGAAGGTCGTCGAAGACATTGCCAAGCAACTGAAGTTGGAAAACGTCGAAACCCGCCATTGCCGCGTGGAGACGATTCAGCGTGAGTTCGATTTCGTTAC
>JBNNDZ010000390.1:0-3560 GCA_050285865.1 Puniceicoccales bacterium | reverse complement strand
CAATCAGCAGGCCCGCGACGCGGAGATTGCGGTCGGCCGATTTTGCATCGGGCGTTTCCTTGCGGTAGTAATCGTTGACGAATTCGATGGCGATCGGAACCTTTCCCGGGCCATCCACACGGAACTCGAAGGCCTCGTCCGTCACTTGGGCAAGGTCGTCTCCCGGCACCTCCAACTCGGCCAATTCTTCACCCCGGACCAGGACACGGGCGCGGGCGAGTTCGTCCCCTGCCTGATCGGCAAACAGCTTGGGAGTGATCCGATACCGACCGGGAGCAAGCGGCTCGAAGGACAAACGCGCGGCATTTTGGGGGCCACTGGAATTAACATGCATAGCACCGTCCCACGCTCCGTTTTGGCGGTTTTCCAGTTGGTCGCCGGGGAAGAAAATCTCCCGTGAATCCGACGCCTGGGGGAGCGCCCACTCGGCCGCGTCGGCGGCGACATCGAGGTATTTTTCCATCAGCAAGGGCGAAACGGAAAGGACGTCGGCATTGTTATCGAAGCCGTAGCCGGTGTCATCCGGTGGCAGTCGGTCGCGAACCGGGAAATCCACCATGAGCAGGTCGTTGACCGTCGCGGAGAATTCCTCGCGGTTGAGCCGACGCACCATCGCATGATCCGGGGACGACTCCCTCGCCGCCGCTAGCAAACGCGCATCCACGGTGCGGATCATCGCCTCGCGCTCATCCATGGGAAGCTCACGGTGATCCAGCGGCGGCATGTAATGAATTCGCAGCGCCTGTACGACATTTTCCCACAATTCCGGCGACTGCGCCACGCTGGACTCGTCCTCTTGAGCAACGAGATCGATACCGCCCTCAGTCAAGAAACCGCCATGGCAATCAAAGCAGTTTTGCGCGAGGTGACCCCGAAAATCCGTCCACGACATACCCCCTTCTTCAACGGGAAACGCCGCCTGCTGGCCGGCCGCGGAAAGCGATAACAGCACAGCTCCACCAAGCAGCATGATGCGGGGAAATAATTTCATGGGAACAACGACAAACGTAGTAATATCGGTTCGGTGTATAAAATTGCAACCCCGGCGAATGGGAGCAGTTGCCAAGCGCGGGAAAAATGGTTGTATCGTCTCATGGCCCATCCGCCACCATTCGCTTCCAACGTCGCCCAACCGCCCGAACGCCCGATTTTGCTTTGGGATGGCGATTGCGGATTTTGCAAGCGCTGCGCCATGTGGTTGAAGTCGCAAACCGGGGATGTTGTCGCCTACGAGCGTTATCAGGGGCAGCTTGGCCGCTTCCCGGAACTCTGCGAGGAAGCACTCGCCTACGCCGTTCATTTTGTGGAAACCGACGGCTGCGTCTACCATTCGGCCCATGCAATTTATCGCGCCGCCGCCTACTCTCCCGGGCGGGAATGTTGGCTGCGGCGCTACGAAAAATCCCGCGCCTTTGCCGCCGCCAGCGAAATGGGCTACCGCATTGTTGCAAGCAACCGCATGTTTTTTTCCAAATTGACGAAACTCATCTTTGGCCCGCCAAAGTCGTAAACTAATTCACGAAATAAATGACGCCAATGCTTGCACTTTGCGACGGCGTTCCAACAATAGCGCGCCATGTCGAACGTGTCTGCACAAACACTCCGTGAAATGTTAAACGGGAACACCGAGTTCGTCGCCGAAAGCGATGACGGCGATTTCGAGGCGTTTCAGGACGGCCAGAGCCCACGCGTCACCCTGCTCTCCTGCTGCGATTCGCGGGTGCACCACAATGTGTTCAAGCTCGATGCGACCGACCGGATGTTCATCATCCGCAATATCGGCAACCAGTTTTTCCCGGGTCGTGGCTCGATCGACTACGGCGTAAAAAAGCTCAACACACCCCTGCTCATCATCCTTGGCCACGTGCGCTGCGGTGCCGTTCAGGCGGCGATGACCGATTACAGCGAGGAAGACTCCCTCGCCATCCGCGAAAAACTCGACGGCCTCCAATTGCCTCTCCGCCAAATCGAACCCGGCCTAAACGAAGCCGACGCCTGGCTCCGCGCCGTCGAATTAAACGTGGATTACCAGGTGGCCATCGCCGTAAAGCGTTACAAGGACAAGATCGACGCGGGCGAGCTCATCGTTGCCGGTGCCGTTTATGACTTCGCCGACGTTTATGGCAAAGGCCGCGGACGCACCGTCCTGCGCAACGTCAACGGCGAAACCGACCTCGCCAAAATCGGCAACTACGAGGGGTAGCTAGACCACCTTCACCTAGCCCCGCAGCCAGGCGGCAGCTTCATCGAAGTCGCGGTAAACGTGGACATTCGATTTGCCGTCTTCTTCGCGGAAGGTGCCATACTGCCGAAGCACGCCGAAGCTGAGTTCATCGCCCGCGACGAAGGCAATGCGCGTCGCCATTCCCGGCAACATTATCTTCGCATTCTGGGCAATGGCTCGCACATCATCCATGGCGAAATTGATGCTGATTTTGCGAAAATCCCACAACCGGTGAATGTTGGGATAGGTCTGGGCAAGGTGGTCACGAACTTCGTCGCATAATTCCAGGTCGAGCTCGCCCAGCGCCGTAATCACAACGATGCCGTCCTTCAGCTCAATTTGAATGCGATCATCTAATGCCATAACTCATTACTGCCGGTTAATGCGGTTGGCGAGGAAACCCGCGCCGAAGCCGTTATCGATATTCACAACGCTCACCCCGCTCGCACAGGAATTGAGCATGCCGAGCAGGGCGGCGAGTCCGCCAAAGTTCGCCCCATAACCAACGCTGGTCGGGACAGCGATCACCGGGCAACTAACCAGTCCGCCGACCACGCTTGGTAGCGCGCCTTCCATCCCGGCGACCACCACTGCGACCCGGCACGCACGAATCTGGTCCACGCTTGCAAGCAGTCGGTGCAAGCCCGCCACCCCGGCATCGTAAACCGTAACCGTGGGGCTGCCGTAAAACTCCGCCGTCAGCCGCGCCTCTTCGGCACCGGGCAAATCCGTGGTCCCCGCACACACAATCGCGACCTGGGTTGCGACGGCCTCGGGTTCCACTTGCTTCAAAATGACTAATCGCGAACGCGCATGGTGCTCGGCCTCGGGAAACGCCGCCTGCACCGCCACCACGGCCTCGGGCGCAATCCGGGTGACCAGCACATTGGCCCCGCGAGCGGCGAGACTGCCCATGATTTCAATGATTTGCTCCGGCGTTTTGCCTTGCCCGTAGATGACCTCTGCCGCGCCATTACGCTGGGCGCGGTCGTGGTCCACCCGGCTATGACCGAGGTCTTCAAAGCCCTGCAATTGCGTCGCGGCTTCGTCGAGTGAGAGCTCGCCACTTTGCAACGCAGAGAGGATGGCGCGCACGTCAGGCATCGGCGTCCTCCTGTATAAGATACGATGTCAACCGGGCATTCAAGTCGGTCAATGACATGCCCTCTGCCCGGGCAATGCGTTGGCAGTCGTCGAACTCCGGCTTACAGCGGATCACCACGCCATCGCGCAGTGCCTCCTTTACCCGGACCGGCCCCAACGGCGTTTCCAAGGTGCGGTTACGACGCTCTAGCTTGGTGCGCAACCACTGCTGACGCCGGACACCGAGCGTGGT
>JBNNDZ010000389.1:0-3037 GCA_050285865.1 Puniceicoccales bacterium | reverse complement strand
TATCAGCCGACGCTGTCGACCGACATGGGTGCCCTGCAGGAGCGCATCACCACCACGACCAAGGGTTCGATCACCTCGGTTCAGGCCATCTATGTGCCTGCCGACGACCTTACCGACCCTGCACCGGCCACCTCGTTCGCTCACCTTGACGCAACGACCACGCTGAACCGTGCGATTTCGGAACTGGGCATCTATCCCGCGGTGGACCCGCTGGATTCGACCAGCCGCGTTCTGGAACCCCGCGTCGTCGGTGCCGAGCACTATGAAACGGCCCGCGCCGTTCAGGAAACGCTGCAGAAGTACAAGTCGCTGCAGGACATCATCGCCATTCTGGGCATGGACGAGCTGTCGGAAGAGGACAAGCTGACCGTGCAGCGCGCGCGCAAGATCCAGAAATTCCTGTCGCAGCCGTTCCACGTGGCCGAAGTCTTCACCGGCATCCCCGGCAAGTTCGTCCAGCTGGAAGACACGGTGAAGTCGTTCAAGGCCGTTGTCGAAGGCGAATACGACCACCTGCCCGAAGCAGCCTTCTATATGGTTGGCGGCATCGACGAGGCGGTCGAGAAGGCCAAGAAGCTGGCCGAAGACGCCTGATTGGATTGAGACGGGCGGAGGCAGCGCGCTTCCGCCCTCTCCTTCACGACAAAGATTGAAAGCTGAAACGATGGCGCTGCATTTCGAACTCGTAACTCCGGCCAAGCTGGTCCGCTCGGAAGACGTTCACATGGTCGAAGTCCCCGGTAGCGAGGGTGCGTTCGGCGTGCTGGAAGGGCACGCGCCCTTCATGTCGACCATCGCCGACGGCCAGATGCGCATCTACAAGACCGCGGGCGCCGCGCCCGAAGTCATCACCGTCTCGGGCGGCTTTGCCGAGGTTGGCGACGCGGGTCTGACCGTTCTGGCCGAGCACGTCGAGGACTGATCCGTCCTCTCACGGCGGCGCGATTCGAATCCGCCGCCTGTGCATAACCAACGACCGAGCTTCGAAAGGGCCCGCCACGCGCGGGCCTTTTTATTTCGCGCCGCCCGTGTGGCTTTCCCGTCATCGCCTGCCAGCAAACGCGCGCAGACAATGGGTTGCGGGTCTGCGCTGACAAAAATGTCAATCGTTTCCGGCCCTTGGCCTTAACCTTTGTGTGACCCGCGACTGTGGATAAAGCTGCGGATCGAAAGCTGACAACTCGCGCTCGTCATAAAGGGCCCGCTAAGCGATACTCATCCATATCGACTGCCAAGGGGGCAAGAGCGTGTCGAGATATACATTCCATCAATCGGGCAAGGATGCCTGGAGTAGTCCGCGGCCATTTACCGACGCCAATATGCGGCGTCAGCGTTATGGCCGCATCCAGCCGCTGGAAGAACCCGGCCTGTTACAGCGCCTGCTGCGTCTGGCGTGATCGTTGGGAGTAATAGAAGGTTGCACCCAACGTCTGGGGTCATGCACTCCATCGCTAAAGCACTAGTTTCGACTCGAACAGAGAAGACCTGCCCACTTAAAATTAACCATTCTATTCTAGGTATCTGAGCGCAAGATATCACGACCGTTGTAGAATGGATGAGGCGCAAGGTGATTTGGAAGTCGAAGATCCCGCAATTGCCGGCTTTGGCACTTGCGGCTGCACCTCTTATCTTTGCTGGGTTGACATGGGATCATGGCTCCCCGTCGGATCTGATGCAAATTTCGCGCCAACTCTCGACACCCATCACTTTAATTGAAATCGCAGTTATATTTGCCGGAGCTCGCGCCGGGATGACTGTGAACTGGATATTTTACTCGGTACCAGTGTGGTGCAGATTATTGGCAACAGTTTTATTTATACAGACTGTAATTATCGCTGGATTTTTTTCTGTAAATCCACCTGTAGCTTTAATGCACACCATCATGATTATGGTGCACGTATTTTTCGGATTTTCTTGCTTTTATTTGATAATGAAAGCGTCGAAGCGATCTATAGTAGAATGGCATCCAATCGCGATTAGTGGCGCCGTTTTCACTGGGCTTGCGGTTTTTTTCGCGATTACCGCGCCCGACGCTGAAACCTACGATTGGGTCTATTTCGGCTTGGCCGTTGCAAACGTCCGACATCTTGGCGTCTACTCACTGGTTGGCTGTTGCGCTGCTGTTGGCATTTCTGTTCAAGCCTCCTCAAAGCGACAGATGATCATCTGGAGCCTCGTTGCGTCGTTATCGCTTGCTTTGTCCGTCTGGTCCGGAACGCGAGGCTCACTCCTTGCAATCACACTTTCAATGACAGTTTGTGCACTTTTCGCAGCACAATATGCGCGAAAGATGATGCAGATCGCCTTGATCATATTCCCGGTCGCTTTTGTAATCGGCAGCACCTATATTCCAGACGGACGAATTTTTGGCTTGGTCCGAGTTGTCGAATCCGTCGTTGGAGATGTTAAAACCGGGCAATCTCGCATTGCAATGTGGCGAGAGGTCCCCGCCCTAATGTCGGAACGGCCACTCTTCGGCCATGGCCTCGGACAATATCGGTTTGTCGCAAGGGAAGCGCAGAGTAATTACAACCACCCGCACAACTTCTTGGCACAATTCCTAGTGCAGTGGGGCATGGTCGGTACGGTGATTGCGCTCATCTTCGGATCTGTCTTGTACTTCGTCTCACTCAAGCGCTTCCTGGCAAATCCCGATGAGGCAATGGCACCGTTCCTGATTGTAAATGGCCTTATGTGCATGGCTTTATACGAAGGCGTATTGTTCCATCCGTTTCCGTTGATGAGCCTGGCATTCTGCTATGCAATGCTCCTTGGCATACCTAACGCTCAGCCCAAACAGGTGACCCGAACACGCACATCTTCGTTAGATAGGATTTTTCTACGAGAAAAGGCGGCCTGATGCCCTACTCAAAGGTTACATCGATCCGCCTACCAATCGAATGCTCGATCGCGCTTACCTTCCTCACACTTGCAACTGGGATCAGTCTGATCTGGGCGCTGCCGTTCAGCCTACCCAGTGCATCGCGGGCCGCATTCGTAGGCGTGCATTATTTATATCCTCTATTGGGCATCGCCA
>JBNNDZ010000388.1:0-2568 GCA_050285865.1 Puniceicoccales bacterium | reverse complement strand
CTTCGCGGTAACGGCGGGCATGGCTTCGATTTGAACGGCCAGGCGGGCGAGGTCGCGGTGGTAAGGGGGTTCCACTTTGCCGTGCAAAGTTTGTTCCAGTTCGGCGGCGTAAGGACTGGCTGGATTTATCGCCAAAGCGCCGATCATTACATCGCCTTCGTGCGCGGCATATTTCGTAAGGCTCGTCACGAGCACATCGCAATGCGGCAGCACATCGACGCTGGAAATTCCGGCAATCGTGGGATCAAAAATGCGGACGACGCCGTGTTGCTCGCACAGCTCTTTTAGTAGTGCGACGTTGGGTGTCTGGATGAGTGGATTCGTGGGAAGCTCGGTGACGATTGCCGCCAACTCGCTGCCATGTTCGGCGAAGTAGGCCCGGAGCGCGTCTTCGTCGAATACATCCAGTTGCACGCTGAGCGCGTCTTTTTCGCCCAGGAATTTTTCCAGAATGCGTTGCGTGTCGAGGTAGAGCCAGCCGAGTTGCAGATAGCGATGACGTCCCCGTGGTGCCTGCAAGTCACGCACTGCCCGCAGCGCTGCATAAAATGCGTTCATGCCACAATTAGCCAAGTGGATACTTTGCGTGGGCAAGTAACTTTGCAATACAGAGCGAACGATGGATTCACTTTGCGATGCAGAGCTTGTTTCCAGTTGGGCTTCTTTCAGCTTCCCCTGCGCGATTAAATAATCTTCCGCCTGCCGGGATGAAAGGCACAAGCCGGTGTGTTGGAGGAATGTCTGTGCGCGGGTGCCGGCGTCCTTGTCGTCCGGGAAACTGGCGACAAAGAAATCTGCCTCGGTGAGTGCTTCGCCACCGGTATTTACCCAGCGTACGCAGTCTTCCGCCGCCGCACGCGAGGGCAGTAGAAACACTGCGCGATTCTCCAGCTCTAAGCGTTCGGCTACGAGTGCCATCGCCTGCCGCACGTAGCGGTGCAGGATGAAGCGCGGATAGCCGCACGTCACCCGGGCGAGTGTCTCGGGACGCTTCTCCTCGTAGCCCTCGACGTCGTCGAGGGTGGGCAGGCTGCAGCACACCGCATGCACGGAGTCTGGAATCATTGCCCCAAGGGGATAATGCTGGAGAGGTTTCGTCGTCATCGGAAACCATCCAGCTAATCACGATGCGGGCGTTGCGATCAATCCAATTCGCGCACCGGCCAGTTGCTCATCTTGAAGAATGGGCTGCTGGGTTTGGGCAGGAAATCGTAGTTGTCGGGGTCCACCAGATTCGGTTCGCCGAAATATGAGTTGAGGTCCGAGCGGGTTGATTCCTGCCACTGCGCGAAGTCGACCGGCTTGTTCTCGTAGGTAAACGGCTTGGGGTTCGCCTTGGCGAAGAAAAGGTTTTGCTCGCCAACGTAAGGAGCCGCGCCGTCGCCGATGAGCATGTCTTTGGCTCCGGTGGCCACCATGATGCAGCGCTCCGCCGTAAGCTCGGTGCCCGTCAATGGCCATACCTGCGCCTTGGCGTTGCCGTAGAAAATCGCGCCATTGAGCCGCATTCGGCTGTCGCGACTTACAATTCCCCTGTCGCCATTGAAGGCAAACTCGCTGCCTTTGATCACGATGCTGCCCGGGTTGTATGTGGCCAGCAGACCCTCGAACTGATTATTAAAAACGGTCAACCGGGTGAACTTTAATTGGCCGGTATTGCCGGAGAGGAACATCCCGCGGCCATGATTTTCCACCACGCGCAGCGACCAGCCCGTCACGTTGCCACAGTTTTGAATATCTATGCCCATCGTGCCGGAGAGATCACGCCAGCCGTTGAGGTTTGCTTCGCTTCCGGTGATGCTAAGTGCGCCGACGCCGTTGATGCGAATGCCCGCCTGCCCGCAGCGATCCGTGAGCACACGTCGTAGGTGTAATTGCTCACCGCCGTGTGCAACGATGCCGATATCCTGGCAATACTCGGCGCTCAGGTTGTTGAGTACGCAGGCGGGTACATCGTACAATGCAATGCCAGCAATATACCCGCGCTCAATGACGAGACTCTCGACGATCAATTCGCTGAGCCCGGAGGCGTGGAGGGCGAATTCACCGCGGCCAATGCCGATGCTCCCCGTTTTCACTGTGCCACCGGTTGGCGGGAGGAAATAGATTTTGGGCTTCTTGCTGTCGCGGTCGAAAAAGACTTTGCCGGGCTTTACCTTTGCCAGCGAATTCACTTCTTCCATGCGCGCCACTTCGACGAAAAGCATCGTGTTGTCGACGGGGTAGTCGGCGGGGTTCCAGGCGCGCTCGAAGACGTTTTCCTTTTCAATCGACCAGCCGTCAATTGGCGTCGTGCCGCGCAAAATGACTTCCCCTGGGACCGCGCCCTCAAGCTTGATGAGCGCATATTCGGTGTTCGCTTGTCCGGTGAGTTTTACGGATTCACGGTAAACGCCGGGCTGGATCAGCACGCGGACGGACTGGCCTTGCTGGGCAGTCTTTACCGCGTGGCTGGCTGCCGCCTGTATGCTGCGAAACGGCTTGGCCAGTTCGCCCACGCCGTCATCGGTCGCCTTCGGGTCGTGCGGGTTCACGAGCAAAGTGACGTCGAATGGGTTTTCCTCCTGC
>JBNNDZ010000387.1:0-8708 GCA_050285865.1 Puniceicoccales bacterium | reverse complement strand
TAGATGTAGCCGTTTTCCTTTAATGCCCGCCAGGTATCGAGGTAGTGGCTGGTGCGCTCGCTTTGACGATATGGCGCATGGGGGCCGCCGCAGTCGGGGCCTTCATCCCATTCGAGTCCCAGCCAACGGAGATCCTTGATGGCGGCATCGGCGAACTCGGATTTGCACCGCTGCGGGTCGAGGTCTTCCTCTCGGTAAATGAGGCGTCCGCCAGCCTCACGGGCACGTCGCCATGCGGTGGCAAATGTGCGCGCATGTCCCCGGTGAAGAAATCCTGTTGGAGTGGGGGCGAGGCGACCGATGTAGGGCTTAGGCATGTCCTTAACGCCTAGATGCTTCGTCGACAAAGGCAACATTTCGTGACGCCGGATCAGCTTGCAAAATAACTCTAATTAGCTTAGCTTAAGTCCATGGATTCTACGACAGCGTTACCCTTGCCCCCTCAGTTAATGCGTCGCCTGCGGTTTCGTGCGAAGCGAGAGCATCGTTCCCTGGAGGCAGAATTGATTCATTGCATCACCTTGGGTCTGGAGGCCGAACAGGGCCACGAACGTTTTCGTGACCGCGCCCGCCGGCTCCGCCATAGCACGCGTGGAGTCCTCCGCAACGACGTCCTTTCTCAATTGATCGACGAAGGGCGGGCCTGACGAGGCCGCTACCTTTTAACTGAATCGACTATGCTTGGCTCGCCTCGTTGATGAGGGCGCTGTCCGCGCAACGACCGGACTCAAATTGCAGTGTGACGTGGGTTATCTCGAACTCGTCGTGGAGGACGTCTTCGATTGCGTCGGCGAGGCAGGCGGTTTCGCTCACCATGCGATCGTCGATTTCGATGTGCGCTTCAAAATGGATTTGCTGATCGTTCAGCGACCATAGGTGGACATGGTGCACCCCGCGGACGTTGTCGACTTTCTGCACGGCAGCGGCGACATCCTTTACGGCGATATTAGCTGGTGCACCCATCATCAGGATGCGGATGGACTCTTTAACGATTCCCCAGCTTTCCTTGATCAGCCAGAGGGAAATGAACACCGTGATGAGTGGGTCGATCCAGGAAAAACTCGGCCCGAGCACCATAATGGCTACGCCTGCCAGAATGACGCCCACGCTCACCACTGCGTCACTGAGAACGTGCAGGTAGGCCGAGCGCATGTTGAGGTTATCTTTTGCGCCTTTCTGGAGCAGGAGGGCGTTGATGATGTTCGCGGCCAGGCCAATGAAGGCGACGCCGATCATCACGCCAGCATGCACACTGTCGGGCTTCACGAAGCGCTCGGCAGCTTCGTAGAGAAGCCAGAGACTAATGCCGATCAGCACCCCCGCGTTCATGGCTGCGGCGACGATTTCTGCGCGTTTGAGACCAAACGTGTGCTTTTCCGTGCCGGGCCGCTCACCGAGCTTTACCGCGATGAAACTCGCTACGAGCGCAACGGCGTCGGTTGCAGTATGGAGCGCATCGGACATCAGCGCGAGCGAGCCTGAAATGATTCCACCAATGATCTGTGCTGCGGTGATGACCAGGCTGATCCCCAGTGCCTGAAGCAACCGCTGCTTGGGAATGCCTTTGGCGGAGTGGGAGTGGCCTTCGTGGGAATGGCCGCCGTGGTCGTGGTGAGCATGTGGCATGGCGCGTCAGTCTGGCGAATTGAGACCCGTTGGCGATAAGCAATTTTTCCGCTTCGTGACGTTTGCCGACGCTGACATGGTCTTGACCTTCGTGTATCACGTGTTGCGATGTGCTGCGATGGCCCTGAAGCTGCACCGGACTGAGCGTCCCGAGGAGGACTTCCAGATGGCACCTATGATCGACATGGTGTTTCTGCTACTGGTTTTCTTTATGTGCGTTTCCACCCTCGCAGTTGCCGACAAGGCCAAGGTGGTGGAATTGCCCACATCCTACGAAAGTGAAGTGCCGGAGGACCTCGCGGACCGCGGAGTGATCACAGTGGATTCCGACGGACAGGCTTACTTGGGGGAACGTCCGGTATCGGCGGAGGAAATTAAAGCGACCCTACAAACCTCGCTCGAACTCAACCCGCACTTGCGAATAACCGTCCGCGCCGATCAGCGCACTCAGTATAAGGATATCAAGAACGTCCTTCGCGTTTGCGCTGAAGCTGGTGCTTACGAAGTCATCTATGCCACCCACCAGAACTGAGGTTCAGTCAGCGTTCAAAGAAATTGAAATCAAACCAGACCAACCAAAAACCAAACCAGCACCAACCAAGCACCAAAAAAGCAAATCAACCACCTCGACTAAGGACTAAGGACCAAGGACTCCTCGACTCCCCAAAAACATGGTCTGCTTAAAGAAAAAACCGGACGATAAGGTCGCAATTCCCATTGCGCCGATGATCGACTGTGTCTTTTTGCTTCTGATTTATTTCATGGTAGCGGCTACATTGCAAAAGCAAGAGGCCGATGTCTCATTCCAGTTGCCCGGTGTGGTCGAACAAGATGAGCCGCTTGAAATGCCGGATGAGCAAATTATCGAAGTGCGAGACGACGGGCAGGTGGTGGTCAATGACTACGCGTATGACAGCCCCGAGTCCCCGCGTTTCACCGAGCTGGCTTCGATGTTGAGCCGTTTTAAGGAGGCTAGCGATGCGAACAAAGTCGAAGCCTTGGTGACGATTGCTCCCGCCGACGGTGCCACGCACCAGACCATCATCAAGGTGATGGACGCCATATCGCTGGCTGGAATCAAAGGCGTGAATTTCTCCATTGGAGACGAGTTTTAGCATCTGATCCAGCCACAGTTGGCAGTCTGGTAGTGGCCGCTTCCAGGCGACCACTACCGCTGCTTTAGACCAGCTCGGGTAATTCGGCGACCTGCTGACCAATTTCGTCCAGCGCCTTGCGGGTCGCTTCGCGGTCGGCAAAGGTTTCTTCTGGCAGCTTGAGTAGCAGGTTGATGCGTTGTTCGATTTGAAGAGCTACTCGATGAAAGAGGCGGTAGTGCTCTTCTGCGGAGCCTTCGTAGTGAGCGGGGTCGGGGGAGTTCCAGTGTGCGACGATGGGATCTCCGGGCCAGATTGGGCAGGATTCCGCTGCGTGGTCGCAAACGGTGATGACGATATCCAGGCCAGCATTGTGGTATTGTTCCCAGGACTCTGACTTGGCGTCTGAGGCGTCGATGCCATACTCGTTCAGTAGCAGTTGCTGCGCGATGGGGTGGGGGTGCGGCTTGGGGGCAGCACCAGCACTGAAGGATTCGTAGCGGTCGCCGCCCTTGGCGCGGAGCAGATATTCGCCGAGAATGCTACGGGCACTGTTACCCGTGCAAAGGAATAGTAGTTTACGCTTTGGCATGTGTTCTATCTGATTTTTGGTTGGTTGGGTTGTTGAAGGAATTGGGCAAAAGCCGGGGTTCTCAGCCAAGCGCTTAATTAGTAGGTTGCGTCGCTGGGCATCTGCTTGTAATTGTGGGTCCTCGTTGCGTTCCGATGCGAGGGCATCCAGCACGTTTGCGACTAGCTCAGGCGTTGGCTCGGCAATGCGATAAATAGACCAGTTGCGGACGCGCCGCACATGAAGGAGCCCGGCGCGCCTGAGCTGGCTCAGCTGTTTGGAAATCTTAGCTTGGGGCTCATCAAGCACTTCCGTCAATTGGCAGACACATAGTGGGCTCTCCTGCAAAAGCAGTAGAATACGCACTCGGGTGCGGTCAGTCAGTTGACGAAAAAAGCCCGTATATTCCATCTGTCGAATATGCCAATTCGTGCATTATGGATTGGCAACCATTTAATTCTTTTCAAACGACCGATTGACAGGGTTCACTTGAGTGAAATACTAGCGCGAACCATTAGGTAGCTGCTGCTTATGAATTTTCGTGGGATTATTACTAAAACCGCTTGGGCGCTGGGGCCTGCGATTGGTGGCATGGCTATCTTGCTATCCGGTTGCGGACCGGAGCCTATTCAGCCCAAAGGGCCGCCGCCGCGCACGGTAACAGCGGTGGAGGTTACCACGGCCACGGTGCCGCTATATCAGGACACGCTCGGCCGCGCGACTGCGCTGGAAACGGTAGACATTGTCAGCCAGGTCGATGGCCAGATTACCGGCGTGCATTTCGTCCAGGGCTCAATGCTGAGCAAGGGCGACCTAATGTACACTATTTTCCAAGACCCCTACCTGGCCGCCATCGAAGAAGCCGAGGGGCAGATTGAGCAGGCGCGCGCACAACTGGCCATCGACGAACTGGAACTCGAGCGCAGCCAGCCACTCGTCCCGCAAAAACTCATTTCGGAGCAGGATTTCCAGTCATTGGAAGCGACGGTGGAAAAAAACCGCGGTGCCATGCGGCAGGCCGAGGGCGAGCTACTGGCGGCGAAGGTGAACCTTGGTTACACGGAGATTCGTTCCCCGATCGACGGCATGGCTGGCATCTATCTGGTCAATGTCGGCAACGTGGTTTCGGCGGTTGAAGGCCAAACGTTGACGACGGTCCTCAAGATGGACCCAATCTACATCGACTTCATTGCTCCCGAATCGAAGTTCGACGAAATCCGGAAGTATTTTAATCAGGCAGGCGGGAAGCTGACCATCCGTGCGAATTATCTGTCTGACCCCAACATGGAGCGTGAGGGCGAATTGACCATTTTGGGCAACCGGGTGGATACCGAAACGGGCACCGTGAATATGCGGGCCACGTTCGACAACCCCGATGGCTTCTTCTGGCCGAATCAACCCCTCGGCATTCGGGTGATCCTCGATACGCTGGAGGACGTGTTAGTCGCGCCCGCCAGCTGCGTGGGCATCGGTCAGAATGGGCGCTACGTTTTTGTCATCGATGAAGACAAAAATACCGTCACCCAGCGCAATGTCACTGTTGGCCAATTGCAGGACGATGGGACGCTGGTCATCGAAACAGGTGTTAAAGCGGGCGACAAGCTCGTGGGCGAGGGGCTTAATTTCCTCCGCACCGGGTCGGAGGTCATCGTTACCGATGGCAACCCGAAGGACGTGAAGCTTCCGCTGAGCATGATCACGCCTATCACAGACATGCTCCAGAAGTATAAAAAAGCCACTCCGGCACAGATCAAGCAGATCAAAGATAGCCGCCGTTTGCCGCCCGAGATACTTGAGAAATTGGAAAAGCATGGTGCCCTTTCGGAAAAGGAAGAGGAATTCTTAATGAACCTTGAAACGGGCAGCCCGCAGGGGCCCTCGAAAACCAGCGGCGACGCCAAGCAATCGGGCGGTAAGCATTAAACGCCCTGGTAACGACTCATGGCCTCCCTTTCCGAACCATTCGTCAAGCGTCCTGTGATGACGCTTCTGCTCGCCTTGTCGGCGGCGATTTTCGGTGTATGGTGCTACGTCACACTACCCGTCAGTGACTTGCCCAATGTCGACTACCCGGTCATTCAGGTGACTGCGAGCTATCCCGGTGCCAGCCCGGAAACGATGGCGGCCAACGTCGCCTCCCCGCTGGAACAGCAGTTTTTACAGATTCAGGGCATTGATTTGATTACCTCGAGTAACACGCAGGGTAATTCAAACATCGTCCTGCAGTTCGACTTATCTAAAGACATTGATGCGGCAGCGACCGACGTGCAGTCAGCCATTACGCGGGCGCAAGGGAACTTGCCAACCGACTTGCCGAGCCCGCCAAGCTACACAAAGACCAACCCCAACGCGCAGCCCGTTATTTACCTTGGCCTGGTCTCCTCGACGATGACCGAGGGCGACATCTACGATTACGCCTTCACCGAGGTGGCCCAGCGCCTGCAACTGATCAATGGCGTATCGGCGGTCGACGTTTACGGCTCTAAGCGCGCGGTGCAGATCCAGCTCGACCCGCAGAAACTTTATAATCGTGGGCTGACGTTCGACCAGGTCACCCAGGCGGTTCAAGAGGGCACCAACCTGCTGGGCGCAGGTGAGTTTAAGGGAAACACGATTAACCTGACCATTCAGCCCAACACACAGTTGGACAAGCCCGAGGATTACAACAACCTCATCATCGCGGTCAAAGACAGCCGCCCCATCTATTTGCGTGATATTGGTGAGGCAGTTGAAGGCATCCAGATGGAGGATCTTAATCTTGACTACTGGGCACACCAAATCCCGCCGGATGCTGCAGGTGTCGTGCTGGCAGTGCAAAAGGCCGACGGGGCAAACGATGTGAAGATCGCGGACGCCGTTAAGGAGATGCTTCCCCAGCTTCAGGCTCAAATACCGCAATCCATCCTGATGAGCGTCATTTACGACCGCTCCGTCACGATTGTCGCCTCGGTGGACGACGTTCAGGAAACGCTGATCATTGCATTCGTACTGGTTTGCGGAACCATCTTCCTATTCCTTGGCCGGGCTCGTGACACGATCATCCCAATGGTCGCATTGCCGATGTCGCTCCTGCTCACCTTCGTGGTGATGAAGCTCTGCGGCTACACCCTGGACAACTTGTCGCTCATGGCGCTGACACTTTCTATCGGCTTCCTCGTGGACGATGCTGTTGTCTTCCTGGAAAACATGGTGCGGCGAATGGAGGACTATGGTGAGTCGCCGATGCAGGCCACACTCGAAGGCGCGAAAGAAATCAGCTTCACCATTTTGTCGATGACGCTCTCGCTGGCGGCGGTGTTTATACCCCTTGTGTTTATGGGTGGGCTGATGGGCCGTATTTTCCGCGAGTTCGGTATCACGATCACGGTGGCAGTCATCATGTCGGGCATTGTCTCGCTCTCGCTGACCCCGCTCATGTGTGCGCGTATGCTGAAGTCTCACGAGGAGGGCGACGAAACCTTGATGCAGAAGCTCGCCAACAAGATTGAGCGTGCCTGCCTGAATGTCTACGACCCCTCGCTCAAGTTCTTCCTCAAGCATCGCTGGATTTCCGCACTGTCGTGGTTCGCTTGTATGGCGGGCGTGGTTTATTTCGGAATGATTGTCCCGAAGACTTTCATCCCATTGGGCGATTCTGGCTTTATCCAAGGTGCTTTCATTGCGGACACTGGTGCATCTGGTGCCGACCTCAAGCGTTACCAGACGCAGATCAAAGAGGTGATGAAGGAGAATCCGTACATCGACAATTTCGTGACCGTTTCCGGTGTCTCGGGTTTTGCGCAGAGTAATTTCATCCTGACTTTCATTTCGTTGATTGATGCCAGCGAGCGACCCGATATGCCGATTGAAAAGGTGAATGCGGAGTTGCAGGCGGCTTTGTCCAGCATCCCGGGTATCATTCCCGCCATTCAGCCGCAGCCTTCATTGGAAATTTCCACGGGAGCAACCTCGACTACTCTCGGCAACTACGCTTATAGCCTCTCAGGCTTAGACACCGACGAAGTTTATGAAGCATCGGAAAAACTCGTCGGCGCGATGATGCAAAGTGGGATGTTTTCGTCGGTCAATAGCGACCTTTACCTGACAAACCCGCAGGTCGAGTTGGAGCTGAACCGCCCGTTGGCCAGTGCCTACGGCGTGACGGCAAATAACTTCGCGACGGTCCTCAAAGATGCCTATTCGCTGAACTACAGTTACCTGATCAAGTCGCCATTCCAGCAATATCAGGTGATCGTGCAGGCTGCGCCGGACTGGCGATCGAAGGGGCGTGACTTGGAGTCCCTTTACTTTACCTCGGCCTTCAACCAGAGCGAACTCTACATCAGCGATTCGGGCGTTTTCGACATCCAGAACAACCTCGTCCCGTTCGATGCCATTGCGACCTACACGGAAGACGTGGGGCCAATCGCGGTGAATCACATCAACAACTTCAGCTCGGTTACCATCTATTATAATATCAAGGAAGGCGTGGCGATCGGCGAAGCGAATAACTTCGTTAAAAACAAGGTCGCGGAACTGGTGTCCCCGCAGGTTCAAACGAGCTTCCAGGGGCAGGCATTGATGTTCGAGCAGACCATCATCAGCATGTCGCTCATGGCGATTGTGGCCATTTTCGTGATGTATGTCATCCTCGGCATCCTGTATGAAAGCTGGGTCCACCCGATCACGGTGCTCAGCGCGCTGCCGGTTGCGGTGGTTGGTGGTCTGGCGACGCTCCTCATCCTCGGGCAGGAACTCTCGCTTTACGCCGGGATCGGTATGTTCATGCTCATGGGCATTGTGAAGAAAAACGGCATCATGATGATCGACTTCGCCATCATGCGGCAGGATGAAGGCCTATCGCCCGTAGACGCCGTGCACGAAGCTTGCATGGAGCGTTTTCGTCCCATCATCATGACGACCGCCGCCGCGCTACTCGGAGCGGTGCCCATTGCGATCGGGTGGGGGGCCGATGCCGCCGCACGTAAGCCATTGGGCTCGTCTATTGTGGGCGGCTTAATTGTTTCCCAGCTCATCACACTTTACGTGACTCCGGCGCTTTACCTCTATTTTGAGTGGTTTGAAAAGCACGTCACCGACAAGATTCCACTCTTCCAACGTGGCGAACGGGTGAAGGTATGAAGATGACAGTTAGGCAGAAGGCAGAAGGCAGAAGACAGATGGCGGAATTCGCAAAGGATTCCCCCTCGGTTTCCGAGCGCACAGTATTAGCTAAGCAGGCTGTCAAATCATCACTTCCTTTCTGTCTGCTGGCGTCCGTTTTCTGCTTGGGCATTCTCCCAGCCTGCGTGAATGTCGATGACGAAGTCGCCAAGCGCCCAAGTGAGTTGTGGCGCCCACCGCCCGAAGCCCTGCGTAACGCCCCCAAGCAGGAAAATCCAGGCACCGATGTGGTCAATTTTGTCGCGGGTACAGAT
>JBNNDZ010000386.1:0-3485 GCA_050285865.1 Puniceicoccales bacterium | reverse complement strand
GGCGGGTTGTGGCGGGGCAGCGCGAGGTGGTGCAGACTCTGATTTTTCTGCTTCCTTTTGTTTGAAAATAACGTCGGCCTGGCGGGCGGCTTCGTCGGGCGGGGTGGCCGGAACGGACTTCTTAATTTGCGTGCCTTGCGTGATGTCGCGGAGGCGGTCCTGCACATGGGTGAGGACGAAGCGGCGGACGTCGGCCTCGTCGCGGAAACGGATTTCCCGCTTGGCCGGGTGGATGTTGACGTCCACCGCCGCGGGGCTGATCTCCAGAAACAGGAACGCGAGCGGGTAGCGGCCCTTGGGGATGAAGGTGTGGTAACCCTCGATGAGGGCGTAGTTGAGCGTGCGGCTATCGACCGCGCGGCCGTTGACCAGGGCGATCATTTCGCGGCGGGTGGATCGGCCCACGCCCGGTTGGCCGATGAGCCCGCGTAGCTTCAGGCCGTTGTCGCCAGTGACCTCGGGTAGCACGACGAGTTGGGAGGCGAGTTGCCGACCCCAGATTTCCGCGACGCGGTCGGTCATCGTGGGGCATTCGGGCGAGCGGAAAACGGTGCGCCCGTCCTCCAGCAGCGTGAACGCCGTCCCGGGGCGCGCGACGGCGAGCAGGCGGACCAGGTGCACGATGTGTGCGGCCTCGGTGTTGTCCGTTTTCAGGAATTTCCGCCGGGCCGGCACGCTGTTAAACAGGTGCGCGACTTCAATCCGGGTGCCGGCGGGCATGCCGCATTCGCGTTGATGGATGAATTTGCCGCCGTTAATGAAAATTTCCGTGCCGTGATCCCAGCCCTGTCGGCGTGTTTTCAGGGTGAACCGGCTGACACTGGCGATGGAGGGCAGCGCTTCGCCGCGAAAGCCCAGACTGGTGATTTTAAGCAGGTCGTCGGCCTCCTGCAGCTTGCTGGTGGCATGGCGTTCCAGGGCCAGCAGGGCGTCATCGGGCGTCATCCCGCAGCCGTTGTCCTCAATGCGGATGTAGCTTTTGCCGCCGTGGCGGAATTCGACTTCGATTCGCGTCGCTCCGGCGTCCAGGGCGTTCTCTACCAGCTCCTTGACGACGGCGGCCGGGCGCTCAATGACCTCGCCCGCGGCGATCTGATTGACCACGCGGTCGGGCAGCACGCGGATGCGGGGGGCGTCGGGACTGGAAGTTTCGTTTTGGATTATGGGATTCGGATTTGGGATTTTCGAGACTGGAAAGTGCAGAGGTTCACCGCAATCAACTTTTCGCTGGAAAGCTGGGCTTTGGGTAATCAACTTGTATTCATGGCTAAGCGAACTAAATGCCGCGACTGCGGTAACCGGTTGGGTCCCAAGGACGATTATTGTGGTCGTTGCGGG
The DNA here is from genome assembly GCA_050285865.1 of Puniceicoccales bacterium. Lineage (GTDB taxonomy): Bacteria > Verrucomicrobiota > Verrucomicrobiia > Opitutales > Cerasicoccaceae > Cerasicoccus. Next base: position 2,147 of record JBNNDZ010000386.1, on the reverse strand, counting down.
GCGGGAGTGCGGCAAGTGCCGATCGGCTGCGCGATCGCGGTGGTCATCGGCGTCGTGATTATTGTGTTCGCGGCATTGCGTTTTGCGATGAGTCAATTTTAGTGTCCGCCCAATGCCCAATCGCCTTTCCGAATCGAAGAGCCTTTACCTGCGTCAGCACGCAGACAACCCCGTCGACTGGCGGCCCTGGGGTGAGGAAGCCCTCGCCGAAGCCCGAGACCAAGGCAAGCCGCTGCTGATCTCTGTTGGCTACAGCGCCTGCCACTGGTGCCACGTAATGGCGCACGAGTGCTTTGAAAACGCTGGCATCGCCCGCCTGATGAACCAGCACTTTGTCTGCGTAAAGGTCGACCGCGAGGAGCACCCCGAAGTCGACCAGATCTACATGGAGGCGGTGCAAATGATCACCCAGCGCGGAGGGTGGCCGCTCAATGTTTTCTGCCTGCCGGACGGTCGCCCGTTCTTCGGTGGCACTTATTTTCCGCCGGAAGACCGAGGGCAGGGCATCGTGCCGTGGCCTCAGCTCCTCATGCGCATTTCCGATTACTATAAGAAGAACCGCGATGAGCTGGAGGAAAATGCCGACAACATTTTGAAGAATATGACCGAGGGCAATAAGCCGCTCGGCTCCACCGGCGAAGTCCTTTCCCGTGAGCAGCTCATTTCAGCGGCGAAGGGTATTTGCACCCAACATGACGACGAGTGGGGTGGCTTTGGCGAGGCCCCGAAATTTCCGCCGTCGATGACGCTCGATTTCCTGCTCGCGATTCGTGGCACCGTGGCCTGTGAACGCGACGTGGAGCTCGGTAAGCGCATCGACCAGGTGGTCCAGGTAACGCTTAAGGGCATGGCGCACGGCGGTCTCTTTGACCAGGTGGGCGGCGGTTTTGCGCGTTACAGCGTGGACAAGCTTTGGCTGATCCCGCACTTCGAAAAAATGCTCTACGATAACGCGCTGCTGCTCGACATTTATGCGAAGGGCTGGCAGCGCTATGGCGACCCGATGTTCAAGGCTGTTGCGGAGGAAACGGTCGACTGGCTGGAGCGCGAAATGCGCACGCCCGAAGGTGCCTACTACGCCGCGATCGATGCCGACAGCGAAGGCGAGGAGGGCAAGTTTTACGTGTGGCGTCCGGAAGAAATTCACGCAATCCTCGGTGAGGAAGACGCTAAGGATTTTTGCGACGCCTACAACATCACCGAGAAGGGCAACTTCGAACACGGCACGACGAATCCAGCGCTGGTATACGACAGCTTTGCCAAGCGCGAATCGCTGGAACCTTTGCGGCGCAAAGTATTGGCCGCGCGTGATCAGCGCGTGCGCCCCGGCCTCGACCAAAAGGTCCTGCTTTCGTGGAATAGTCTCCTGTTGCGCGGCATGGTGGAATCGGCATTCATCCTTGGCCGGACGGACTGGATGGAGCGCGCGATGCACTTGGCGGATTGGCTCTGGGAAACCTTTACCGAGTTCGATGGTGAGCTGACCCGCCTGCACGCGGTCTACTATGCGGACGGTGGCGCGCAGTTCCCGGGACGTCTCGACGACTACTCGTGGTTTGCGGAAGCGCTGTTAGCTTTGTCCGGCAAAGTGGAATGGGTGAAGCCCGGCGCGGCGGTCGTTTATCAGGAACGCGCCGAAGCGTTGATGCTGACCATTGCCGAGAGATTCATCGACCCGAATGCACCGGGCGCATTCTTCACCGCAGACGATCAGACGGACATCGTTACGCGGAAAAAGTCGTGGTTCGACAACGCGACACCGGCAGGGAATTCCGCCCTGGTGAATCTCGATGCCTGCCTCTTTGCCTTGACTGGCGAAAGCGAATACGCCGAGCGGTTCAACGCGATGCGCAGTGCCTATGCGGGCCTGGCTGACCGTGCCCCGAGTGCCGCCGCCCATGCGCTGGCAGGCTTCACGCGGGACGCCATGGGCATCGCGGTCATCACTATGAAAGGTGTGGACGACCTTGAGCCGCTGCGCGCGGCATTAGCCAAGCACGCCTGGCGTCCGGTTTACCTGCGGCGTTCCGATTCCCCCGAGCAGCCGGATGGTTATCAACTTTGTTTCGCAGAGCAATGTGCCCAGCCGACTCTTGACCCGGAGGAAGTGGCCGAACTCCTGTAATTCATCATGAAAACCCGATGTG
>JBNNDZ010000385.1:0-3650 GCA_050285865.1 Puniceicoccales bacterium | reverse complement strand
ACGCAGGCCACGCAATCCCGGCTCCGCCTGAGGTCAAAAGCTACGCCGGGGCATTCAGCAAGAGCTTCGTTTCCGGTGTTTATCGTCACGTCCTGCATTTCGACGTGGCTTCGCTGTACCCTAGTCTGCTTCTGCATTTGGACCGAAACCCAAAAAACGATTCGCTGGGCGTGTTCATCCCACTGCTGACCGAACTGCGCGACTACCGGTTAAAATACAAGAAACTTGCCCGCGAGGAAGGAGACGAAGCCCTGCGCCGCGAGTATTCAGCACGGCAGGCCAGCTACAAAATTTTGATCAATTCCTTTTATGGCTACTTGGGCTTTCCCGGAGCCCGCTTTGCGGACGGCGAACTCGCAGCAGAAGTCACGAGGCAGGGGCGTGAGTTGATTCAGCGCTTGATTGAAGAATTCCAGCGTATCGGCTGCACGGTGCTGGAGGCCGATACGGACGGTATCTATTTATCCTCGGAAGAGCACTGGGATGAACCGCAAACTTTGCTTCACAAAGTAAGCCGCGTCATGCCTGCGGGCATTGAATTGGAGTTCGACGGTGCCTATGAGGCGATGTTCTGCTACAAGGCGAAGAACTACGCACTTTATGACGGCCAGAAGGTCAGCATTGCGGGGTCGGCGCTCCGCTCGCGGGGGATGGAACCGTTTCTGAAGGAATTGACCAATGCGCTCATTTCCTGGCGGCTGGGAGCGGCCAAAGACTCGCCCGCCGAACTGGAAAAAATGCTCCGTGAGCAGATCGCCGCGCGAAGCTTACCGGTGAAGCGTGTGGCCAAGCGGGAATACCTGTCGCAGAACCCGGAAACGTATCGTAAGGCGGTCGAACGCGATGGGAAATCCCGTCGCGCTTCATTGGAAGTGGCACTCCGGATGGACCCGCTTCCACGCATGGGCGAATCCGTCACGTATTACATCACCCCGGGCGAAAAAAAGCGTAACCCCGACTGGCAAACCGCGCGTCCGATTGAGCATTTCGATGCCGAAACGCAACCGTATGACCCAGATTACTATTTGCGCAAAATCGACGACTGGCGGAAGCGTTATGTCGAATTCCTCGAAGACAATACAGCCGCCACGCAGGGGGAGTTGTTTTAAAAGGGCCAGGCGATCTTCCTGATTGGAATCACTCCACGATCACCGAAAGTTCCCGTCGAATTGATTTGTGCCGTGCGGTTTCGCGCATTTGAATGTGCCTGCCATGATCGATTTTATTAAAAAGGGAATGCTTGCAGGCGTAGGCGCTGCAGTGGTTAGCAAGGAAAGCGCGGAAAAGGCGCTGAGCGAACTGGTGGAGAAGGGTAAGATCTCGACCAATGAAGCCCGTGAGATGGCCGACAAAATCGTCGGACAGGGACGTGAAGAATACGAGAAGTCACGCGACGAGTTTCAAAAGTGGTTCGAGGAAATGCTCCACCGCGGGAACGTTGCCAGCCAGAAGGATTTCACCGCCTTGGAAGCCCGGGTGACCGCGCTTGAAGCCAAGGTAATCGCAATGGATAAATCCGGCGAATAGAGCGCGTCCCTTGGCCAGCCCGCTTAAGACCTTTGACCTGTTCACCAACGCCGTTCGCGCCAAGGAGATTTTTACCGTCCTGGCGCGGCACGGTTTTGGTGACTTGTTGGAAACTGCCCGCCTGCCCAAAGGCTGGATCGAAAAGATCGTCCCACCGACGGACCAGAACTTGAATGTCTGGCAGCGTTTGCGGGTGACCTTGGAGGATTTGGGCCCGACTTTCGTGAAGTTTGGCCAGGTGATGAGCACGCGTCCCGACGTGCTGCCTGAGCCGTTGATCGACGAGTTTAAGAACCTGCGCAGTCGGGTGAAGCCGGTTCCTTTTGAGGATATTGAGCCCATACTACTGGCGGAGTTGAATTGCGAAAGCTACCCGGAGGTGTTCGACGAGTTCGATACGACGCCGGTGGCTTCGGGCTCAATCGGGCAGGTTTATAAAGCTAAGCTGAAGGGCGGGAATGAGTGGGTCGCGGTCAAGGTGCAGCGGCCCAATATCAAGAAGGCGATCAAGTCGGACATCGAGATCATTGGCTGGCTCGTTAAGCAGCTTCACGACAAGGTGGAGGAGTTGCGCCCTTATGATTTGCCCGCGATTGTCGAGTCTACCGGCAACGGCATTTTGCAGGAGTTGAATTTTACCATCGAAGCCAACAACGCCGCGTTGTTCAACCACCTGAACCATTACGAGGAAGTCTATGCGCCCAAGGTGTATGACGACTACACCACCGAGCGCATGAGCGTGTTCGAATGGGTGCAGGGGCGTCCGCCGTGGGACCCGGAAATCCCCGAAGAGCTGCGTAAGAAGCTCGCGAAGGCCGGCGGCAAAAGCATCTTCGACCAGATCGTGATGAGCGGCTTTTTCCACGCCGATCCACATGGCGGCAACGTGATCATTACGGATGACGGGCGCTTATGCTTCATCGATTGGGGACTGGCTGGTCAACTGACGCGCGAGATGCGTTATTTCCTGGCTGACCTCTTTGGTGCGATCGCACAAGAAGACCCGGAGAAGGTGGTCCGCGTTGCCAGTGTGATGGCCGTCGGCAAGGCCCGCATCGATCGCATCAAGCTGGAGCAGGAGGTCAGTTTTGTGCTCCGCCAGCACCGTTCCAAATTCGAGAAAAACGAAGCCATCGGCAAAATCGTCATTGAGTTGCTCTTCGTCTTTGGGAGTAACGGCATTCAACTGGCGCGGGACTACTCGCTGTTGGCTAAATCGATCATTTCGATCGAAGAGGTGGGGCAGACGCTCGACCCGAGTTTTGACATCCGCGAAGTGGGTGCGCCATTCCTGCGGAAGCTGGAATGGGAACGTTGGAATCCTGCCGGCACGATCGCCCGCGCATGGTGGCAATTCCAGGGACACCTGCACCGGCTTCGCGAGCTTCCGGGAGACATTCAGCGATTCTTCCGTCACTTGGAGGACGGCGAGATCAAAGTCACGATGCGCCATGAGGGCCTGAATGACGCCGCCGACATTTTCGATATGGGGGTGAACCGGCTGACGATCGCCATCGTCACCGCGGCGATCCTGATGGCCTCCGCCATTATCATTTCCTCGACTGCGCCGCCGGATGCATCCATGGCCGACCTTTACAGTGGCAGCTTGCCGACCGCCCTCGCGGCCTTTGGCTTTAAGGTGAGTATCATCTTTGGTGCATGGATCATCTGGGACATCGTCCGGCATGGGCGGCATAAGTAGTCGGGCTCGGCATGGAAGCGCCCGCCCGCCTGATTGATGCCTACCGTTTTTGTCCGATTTGCGGTTCGGAATACTATGCGCGATTGGACGGTGTTCGCCGCTGTGAAGCTTGCGGGCACACGAATTTCAATAACCCGATCGCGTCGGTTGCGGTATGGATTCTCGATGCTGACCGTAATCTCTTGCTGATTGAGCGCGCAAACGATCCGGGCAATGGCAAACTTGCTCCGCCGGGAGGTTTCTTGGATGCGGGCGAAACGCTGGAAGGTGCTGCCAAACGCGAAGTGCACGAGGAAGTCGGTTTAACGATTCTGGACCTGGAATACCTGGGCTCGTATCCCTATGATTATCTCTACCGCGGGCTGACCTGCACGGTTTGCGACACGTTTTTCACGGCTCGAGCGGCTACGTTGAATCCAGT
>JBNNDZ010000384.1:0-8533 GCA_050285865.1 Puniceicoccales bacterium | reverse complement strand
AATGGTCACCCGCAAACCTGGCCCATTGCCTTCCCGGGAATGGTCGCCGCAGCGGTCTTCACCTGGCATGGCGATGCCCCGAGCAACCTTGACCTGACACCGCACATAAACCGCCTCTTTTTCCGCGACGCACGAAAACAGGCCGCCAGCGTGTTGATGGAACTCGCTGACGTTGACCGGTTGATTCCACTCAAGGTCACCAACCAAAGTTTCCTGTTTAACAGTCTCTCGCAACCGGTAGCTGACGTGAAGGTGCGACTCGCCGAGTGTCCCGCCGCTGCCTTTGATAAGGTCGTCGCACAATGCTGGGAGTGGGAAGCCGCGCTGAATAAATCTCACATTGATACGCCCGACAGTGAGTGGCTGCATGACGAATTGCTCCTCGCCGTCGGATTGACACGCTTTGCGGCACAACGCTGTCTCGCGATTCAGTCTAGCGAAGGTAACTTCACACTTCCCGCCGCCTTGCGCTCGGACTTGTCGCAACTTATCGGCGAGTTCGAATCCGTCTGGGTGCGCCGCAACCGTATTGGCGGATTGCATGAGAGCAGTGCGCGCCTGCGCAAGCTGCTGGATGACTGAGCCGAACTCGTTAGAGGTCCTCCGACAGCACTACGGCGAACTCCGCCATCTGCGCGACCTGCTCGCGGGCGGTATCGTCGTATGGGAGTCCGAATCGAAGGAACATCAGGATGCCGTCGTGCAGACTTAGGAATGCTTCGACGGGAGGCCAGGTTTGCGCGATCCGGGCTCGGCAGGCCTCGTTGAACAGCGCCTTGGCGGCGTCTGGGTCGCTGGATCGCAGGGAATATTTTTCGTCGAAAGCACGATCGCCGGTCGGGGTCTCTTTAAGGCGTCCCAATTGGCCTAGCTTTCCAGAAAAATTTCGCGGTGCTAAAGTGAATTGAAACGCCGGGTTGGCGCGCGTGGAGACGCGAACTGCGGTATCGGTCTGTCGGGTGTTATCCAGCCCGTAGCCCTTGGCGAAAATGGACATTTCATGCCCGTTGCTGCGGCCGTAGAGCGTTGGGCTACGCCGATAAAGCCCGCCCATCGTCGCCTCCGGGATAGTCAATTCGAGGTCAAACTTCTCTGCCAGCTTGCGAAACTGCGCAACGAGTTTCCCATGCTGACGCAGGTTGAATGCAATCGAGGCAATCGCGGCCGCAATCAGCAACCCAACCATGCCCGCAAGGACAGCCCACATCATCGGCGAAACCGTTTGATCTTCCATAAGCCCAATAACGCTAGGCAGCCACGCTTGGACATCCAAGCTTTAACGCGCTTCCAAAATAACGCCCTTAAGGTAGTGGCTTTCCGGAATATTCAGAAGCGCCGGATGATCGGCAGGCTGGCCGGTCACCTGAACGAGCCGCACATCACGTCGCGCATCGGCGGCGGCATCACGCACGGTTTGCATAAACTCGCCCAAACCAACGCTTTGCGAACAAGAATAGCTGGCCAATATGCCACCTGGTGCCAAAAGTCGCAACGCACGAAGGTTCAGCTCTTTATAACCACGAAGAGCACCGGCAAGTGACTTCTTGTTCCGGGCAAAACTCGGCGGGTCGAGCACGATCAGGTCGAAGGTCTCGTTGCGGTTCGCGGTGAACCAGTCAAACATGTTGGCCTGTTCAACATTGATCGCAAGTTGGTTTTTGCCTGCATTCATCTTCGTGGCCTGAGCGCACTCAGGTGAGATGTCGACCGCGAGCACCGACTTTGCCCCCGCGCGCGCGCAGTGCATGGCGAAAGCACCTTGATTACAAAACGCGTCCAACACACGGCGGCCCTTGGCCAGCTCAGCAATACGACGATGTTGCCCCCGCTGGTCTAGATAAAAGCCCGTTTTTTGTCCGCCAAAGAGGTCCAGAAAATACTCCAGGCCATCAATGGTAAACCACTGCGCCGACGAGCGCTCTCCTGAGCGAGTATTGACGTGCATTGGTAAGCCCTCGTGCTGACGACTCGGCGCATCATTACGGTAGACGATTTCCCGTGGTGCCAGTAATTCCTCCAACACGGACTCAATGTCTGCCCGGGCGGCATCCATACCCAACGTCAGCAATTGGACAACAAGCACATCGGCAAACTGATCGACAACCAAGCCCGGAAGCTCATCGGCTTCTGACCAGACCACCCGGCGAAAATCGTCCTTGGTCCGCCGCTCAATGGCGGCCCCGATGGCCTCGGCCAGAAATGCGCGGTCAAACTTACGAACGTCACGACTGAAGCGACGCCAGACGATCTGGGATTTGCCGTTATAGAGCCCTGTGCCAAGGCTACGCCCGCGGGAGTCTTTCAACTCGACCGCTTGGCCATTCAAATTTCCGGGCAGCAGCTCACGAACATCGCTGGCATACGCCCATGGATGTCCCTGCGCAGCACGCGGGCCTTTTCCGGGTTTTAATTGAAGCGTTGGTTGCATCGGGGAATAAACGCCGGAACGCTAGCCAGCCCAACCATTTAAGCCAGCTTAAAAGCGACGACAGCAGGGCTAAATCCAATGATATTCCCGGCAGCTAAAACTTGACCAACTCGTCACAATCCCATTCGGGTGTTTGCGTGCATAATAAGGTGGAAGAGCGCAATCTGCGCATAGGTGTTATTGAAGGACTGCTCGCGACCCCCTGGGTCGTCCTCTCGGTTCCGGCTGGGTTCATCATTTCAGCTATGCTGACGCTCTATTACGGGGTTTCGCCGGTGGTCTATGGCTTGATCGCATCATTACCGGCGTGGAGCAACTCGCTGCAAATTGTCCTGACACCGATCGTCGCCAAGTTCCTCAATGCTCGAGACATGGCACTTTCGCTGCCCTGGTTAAACCTCGGACTATGGGCAATGCTCACCGCCGCACTCGGCTACTTGCCGGAAGGTGATGCCAAGGCGGCTGGACAAATCTTCCTGATATTCTTTGCGCTCGCATCCTTGAGTGGTTCGCTGGGCGGTGTTGGTTGGACCGCCTGGGTGCAGCAGTGGACCCCGACCAAAGTGCGTGGTGAGTATTTCGGTAAACGCAACCGCCTTATCAGCATTGTCACCGTCGGCTTCCTCCTACTGTCGATGGCGGTATTGAATTGGTTCGGCGATTCACTCTGGGCCTACCAAACGCTGATAATCATTGGATTGATCGGCCGGTTTTTCTCCCTCCTCTATCAGCACTTGATCGAGACACCCAACGACGAAAGCAGCCGCTTGGTACGTGTGGGTTGGGTTCGCGAAATTCACAGCCTGCGTCACCAGAAGCCACTCCTACTGCTGATAGGCTTCGGTGCCTGGTGCGGCTTCTTCATGAGCCTTTCCGGGCCGTTCATTCCCCGCTTCGTCTACGAGCACCTCGCCGTTGCCCCGTGGCAATTTGCCTTGGTCAACATCCTCGCAACGCTGTCCGGGGCATTGACGCTACCACTCTGGGGCAAGGTCATCGACCGCCATGGGTGCGTCCCGGCAATCACAATTTCCCTGCTGCTCTGGCAGGCCCAAAACTACGTATGGTGCTTCCTCAGTCCTGGTAACACCTGGCTCCTTTACCCGATGTGGATCTGGGGCGGTTCAGTGGCTAATGGATATCTATTGGGCTTGTTCAACTTCCTCTACAAAGTCATCCCGGCGAACGCACGGGCGGCGGGAATCAGCGTGAACCTCGCCGTAACATCATTAGCCGCCGCCGTAGCACCAATCCTGGCAGGGCAAGTTATCGAGTTCGCGACCGAAAACGGCTGGAACGTCGTCATGGTTTACCGTATCGGCTTTGCAGTCTCCTTTACCGCCCTACTCTTCGCGCCACTCATTGTCCGCCAGATCAAGGAACCCGATGCCGAAGGCGAAGGCACCGTGATGGGAGCCATGCGCACCGTCCGCCAAACCTTGCAAATCCAAGGAATGAACTTCCTCGCCAACGCCAGCTTCGTCATGCCCCTGCGCGGAAGAAAAAAAGACGGCAATTCAGAGAAGAAAAACTAAACGCCAAACGTGCGTTATTTTTCAACCACTGATGACACTGATAAGCACTGATGCCAGAATGCAGTTTTTGAACAGAAGGTAACCAAGGAAAGGAAGCCAGCACGCACCTCCTTCGTTCTCTTTGTTAACTTCTGTTCAAAACAACTTCACGAGAGATCAGTGTTTATCAGTGCCATCAGTGGTTAACCCAATAACGACTACGCCGACTTGGCACCGCTGGCGACTTTCAAGGCATCCTTCAAGTCGATGGCCTTTTCATAGATCGCCTTGCCGATGATAACGCCGTAGAAATTCGGGTAACGCGGTGCGAGATCGGCATAGTGAATGACATCATGCAGATCCGAGACGCCACCTGATGCGATGACGTTACAATCGACCGCGGACCACATTTCCTTCATCCCTTCAAAGTTTGGACCGCGCATCATGCCATCCGTGGTGATGTCCGTGTAAATAATCGTCTGAATACCCGCTTTGGCGACTTGTTGTGCCAGACCGATTGCTGGAACATCGGTAACGTCGACCCAGCCGTGAACCGCCACCTTGCCCGCCCGGGCATCGATGCCAACAGCGACCTTGTCGCCGAACTGATCCGCCATCTGCTTCACGAAGTCGAGACTCTCGCAGGCCTTGGTGCCAACCACGACGCGGGAAACACCGGCGTCGATCACCTTGCGAATGTCCGAAAGCTCACGAATACCGCCTCCGAACTCCACTTTGATCCCCAGTTCGGCGATGCGGCGAACGGCGTCCATGTTTTTCGGCGTGCCGGAAAAGGCACCGTCGAGGTCGACCACGTGGACCCATTCCGAGCCGGCGGCAATGAAATCCTTCGCCGGATCGACAGGATCTTCGAAGTATTCAGTCTCCTGGTCCGCAAGGCCCTGAACGAGACGCACACAGTGGCCGTTTTTAATGTCAATGGCGGGTAGAATCGTCATAATAGAATCTTTGGGCTAAAAAACGTCCGGCTCAATCTTTTCTACGCAAAATTTAAGCACCTCAGATGGCAATGATTTCAGGTTGCGGCGGGGATTGCTCCCCTGCTACAACTGCACCATGGCCAAGAAAAAAGCGAAGTCCAAGAAAACGTCCACCGCAACATTCACGCCGCCGGAATTCCTTGTCGACCTGCTGACCGCACGTTCGCCCACCGGTTTTGAGCAAGAGGCGCAGGCTGTGCTCGAGAAGCACGTAGCCCCGATTGCGGACAAATTTGAAAAGGACGCCCTGGGCTGTCGCTATGCCACGATCAACGAAGGCGGCGACCCCGTCTTGATGCTCGCAGGCCACATCGACGAGCTCGGCTTGATGGTTAAATATGTCGACGACAACGGCTTTATTTACTTCGACACCCTCGGCGGTCACGACCCGATTATGATCTCCGGCCGCCGCGTGGTGGTCATGACCAAGGACGGCGACGTGAAGGGCGTCACCGGCAAGCGCGCCATCCACTTGATGAGCGCGGAAGACCGTAAAAAGGTTCCCGAATTCCACGACATGTGGATCGACATTGGCGCAAAGTCCCGCGACGAAGCCCTGGAGCGCGTCGCCATCGGTGACCCAGTCATTTATGACATGGGCTTTGAACTCCTCCATGGCACCGTCGGCACGGCCCGGGCATTTGACGACAAAGCAGGTGCTTATGTCGTTAATGAAACGCTGATCCGCCTGGCCAAGAAAAAGAAACTCGCCGCGAAAGTCGTCGCCGTTTCCACCACGCAGGAAGAGATTGGCACCCGCGGTGCCACAACCTCAGCGTATAAAGTAAACCCGCATTTGGGCATCGCAGTGGACGTTGGTCACGCAACCGACCACCCCGATTGTGACCCACGCAAGCATGGCAAGCAGGTACAGGGCGGCGGCCCCATCATTGGACGAGGCCCGAACATCAATCCGTTCATTTTCGACCGCCTGATTGAAGTCGCCGAAGCGAACCAGATTCCGTATCAAGTTGAGTCTGAGCCGCGGCCAACGCCGACCGACGCACGTGCGATCCAAATGGCCCGTGAGGGTGTGGCAGCGTCCATCATTTCCATCCCCCTGCGCTATATGCACACGCCAAGCGAAGTGGTGGACTTGCAAGACATCGAATACGCCGTCCAGCTCCTCGTTGCATTCGCGGAAAGCCTCAAAAAGGGCGAACACGGCATCTGGTAAACAGCGTTCCGCTGTTCGGACTGCTGGAAAGCTTTTCAGCCAAACGCATCCACTTACGGTGGGTGCGTTTTTTTGTCCTGCTTCATGAAGCGTCTAATCGAACACCAATCAAACTACTACCAAACACGTATCCGAATTAATGACTTGCCCCTAGTTCGTCACGCCAATAAGCTCATTGACGATGCAAATAACTACTACCTTTGGCTTACTCGTTATGAGTTCAACCGCAGCGGTCGCTGCTTCACTAAGCTACGATGGCATAACCAACACCCTACATGCAAATGGTCCAAGTTGGGTGGCCGGTACCAAAATGTTCCTCAACATTATTGAGGATTATGGTGGCCCCGATGGCCCCAGTGGCGGAACCGCAACCGGGCAGGATGGGTTCGATCTTTTCGCGCCCGGGCCGGGCGGATTGGATGTGACCAAGCTATCCTGGGTGTTCGGCCCAATGGAACTTTACCAAGGCTTTGATTCGGTCACGAAAAGCCCTGGCGCACCGGGCTCACCTAACAGCGAAGGCTACGAAGAGTATCGCTACGGTCTTGCTCCTACAAACCTGACCTTCTATTACGACGGCGACCTTTGGTTGAATGGCTACGTGACCCGTTTCATAACAGAGGTCGAAGACAACACGGATTTTGACGCAATCGGTTATGGTAATGCGGTAATCATCAACGCAAACGCTGCAGAACCCAACGCCGTTGAATTCTTTAATGAAATTTCTGCGCTTACCAGTGGTACGATGCATCTGGAGTTCATTGCCGACAGTTTTGTGCCTGTTGTTCAGGCAGATCCCGGCACTTTCAGCAGCACTGGCACTGTGCTCGTTGTTCCAGAACCCAGCACTTACGCCTTAATTGCTGGCCTCGGCGTGATCGGCATTGCGGCCCTACGCCGTCGCCGCGCCTAACCAGAAAACAATTTAACCAATGGGCTTGATTCGTCGAAATGGCGATCAAGCCCTTTTCTTTACGCACTCGTGCCGGCGGGCTCAAGTTGGACTTGTGCGTCGCCTTCGGAAAGAAGCTCATCGCCCTTCTTGTTAAAGCGCATTGAGACGAGTTTCGTTACGCCACGCTCTTGCATCGTGACACCGTAAATCGCGTTCGCCGTCGACACTGTGCGCTTGTTGTGGGTCACAATCAAGAACTGCGAATAGCGGACGAACTCGCGGACCATGTCCGTGAAGCGACCAATATTCACGTCGTCCAATGGGGCATCGAGTTCATCGAGCACGGCGAATGGACTTGGCTTAACCATGTAGATTGCAAACAGCAGGGCGACCGCGGTCATCGTGCGTTGACCACCGGAAAGCAATGACAGGCTCTTGAGTTTGGTACCTGGCGGACGGGCGGTGATCTCAATACCGGAGTCGAGCACGTCTTCCGCCTCGACCAGCGCGAGGTCGGCCTTACCGCCTCCGAACAGCTTTTCGAAGGTGAAGATGAAGTTTTTGCGGATTTGCTCGAAGGTCTCCTGGAACATCTTCTGCGACGTTTCGTTGATCTCGTCGATCGCCTTCAGAAGCTCGTCCTTGGACTTCCACAAGTCTTCGCTCTGGGTTTTCAAGAACTCGAAACGCTCACTCAGCTCGGCGTATTCTTCAATCGCGACCAGATTCACCGCGCCTAAACTATGAATACGTTGGCGTAGGTATTTGACCTCCTTCTCAATCTCCGGCCAATCGGTTTCGTCCATCGCCGCGAGGTCTTCTTCCGTTGGGTCGCCACGGTCGTTCTTCGCCTTAGGCTTAAGTTCCCCGTCGTCCTCCTCGCCTAATTCGTCGAGCTTGAGTTTGGTTTCAAATTCTTCATCTGCATGCCAAAGTTCCTGCTTCCAGTCAATTTCGGCGATCTCACGCTCATATTCGCTCTGGACCTTGTCGGCAAGGAAATTGGACTGGCTGCGTTCTTCGGCGAGTTTAACCTCAAACTGGTTTAACTGCCCTTCGTGCTCACGCTGATTCGATCGTGCCGCGCCAAGGTGTTTCTCCGCCTCGGCGAGTTGTTTTTCCAGTTCGCTCGCGCGCTCACGAAGCTTAGCGAGGTTGCCCGATGTGGACGTCAGCGTCTTATCCAGTTCGGCGGCGCGCTCGGTGTTTTCGGCAATGTCTTTCTTGAGTCCGGCAAGCTGCTCAGTGAGTGAATCTATTTCCTGACGGCGGCGCAAAATACGCGTACTCAGCTCACGACGCTGACTCTCCGCATCGCGAAGGCCCTGCTCATAAAGTTCAAGACGCTGCTTCTTCTCGGCGAGGTCGAGCCGTACCTCGGCCAGTCCGTCCTTATGCGCGTCGCGCTCCAGTTGGAATTTGCGGATCGCCTCCTCGAGCTGGGAAATCGTCTCTTTGCCATCGGCGATTTTCTTCTCCGCGTCGACCATGTCCTCACGTGCTTTGTTGAGGCGCTCT
>JBNNDZ010000383.1:0-6964 GCA_050285865.1 Puniceicoccales bacterium | reverse complement strand
TGACCGCCATTTTCCAACCATGCAAACAAGTGTTCTGCTTGCTCTAGCATACGATGCTGAACGTAAACCTTTTCCGCGCTATCCCGTGAAAAAGCTGTGTCGAGGCGGTGCAGTCTCGCCGCATTTTTCAACTCAGTGAGTTGCTCCTCGTATAGGAAATCGTGAGCGGATTTCTGGTCGCCGAAGAACAGCCAGTTTTCACCAGAAGCATCGGTCGCTACACGTTCTTCCAGGAATGCTCGAAATGGAGCGATCCCAGTGCCTGGTCCTACCATAATCATGGGACGTGACGGATCTTCCGGCGGTTTAAAATGCTTATTAGGCTGGACGTATACACGCACTTCCGCCCCCTCGGGCATATCCGCAAGGAAGGTCGAGCAAACGCCCTTGCGCGATCGTCCGTGAGTCTCGTAGCGAACGGTCCCAACGGTTAAATGGACCTGCCCCGGATGTGCCTTCGGGCTTGATGAAATTGAGTAGAGGCGGGCTGCGAGTTTCTTAAACATACCGACAAACTCAGCTGCCGTCGCCCATTTCGCGGGAAAATCAACCAGCGTATCCACGATCTGACGTCCAGCCAGATACTCATCGATACTCCCATTTCCATTCGCGAGCAATTCATTGAGCTTCTCGTTGTTGGCGAATGGCGCATAGTTCGCCAGGAAGAGCTTCGTCAAATTGGTGACGTCATAATGTTCCTTGAGCGCGAGTCGCAGCGGCATCTCGATACCATCCGCACCAGGCACCGCTTCTTCTCCATCAAAGCCCGACAAGGTGAGAATTTCCTCAACCAAGTCGGAGCAATTGACCGGGAACACGCCCAGCGCGTCCCCGGCCTCATACTCCAAACCCGAACCATCGAGCAGGATCTCCACGTGGCGCGTTTCCTTCGCGGAGCCCTCGCGATTCAGGTTGATGTTCTTCAGTAGTTTGGCGGGAAATGGATTCTTGCGGCTGTAACCTTGCTCGACAGCAGGCTCGAGACTAATACTTTGCGAGACAGTGCTGCTTTGCGACGCAGAGCTTCCATTGGCAGCTCCTTCGCCCGCAGCCTGGAGGGAATTCGCCAGCCATGCATCGAAATCATCGTCAAAATCGACATCGCACCAAACCCCGTCGCACATACGCTTGGCACCGAGTTCAGCCAAGCGAGTATCGAACTCCTTCGCGCATTGATTGAAATCCGGGTAGTTAGAATCACCCAGACCGAGAACCGAGAAACGCACATTATCGAGCTTAGGCGCGCCGTCCGCATGCACATGAGCGTGTAGATCCATGGCGTTGTCAGGCGGGTCGCCTTCGCCATAAGTCGATGTAATGATAAGTAAGTTCTGCTCGGAGCCGAGACGCTCTTTCGGATAGGCCTCCATGTCAAAGACTTCAGGCGAGAAGCCTTGGGCTTTTGCCTTCTTGGCGGCCTGCTTTGCGACGGCCTCCGCATTGCCCGTTTGCGAACCAAACAAAATTGTAAGCGGACGCGCAGGCTCTGCCGCAATCGCAGACTGTCCCGCGGATGCATTGGAGAATATTCCGGCAAGTAGTCCGTTCAGGTAAGCCCGTTGATCAGGCGTGAACGGTGCAGTTTCCGGCACGAAGGGAACAATGGCTTGTGGGCTAGCTAAGGACATGGCTTGAGAATAATTCTTTAAGTTGATCTTCGGAATGACGTCGGGTGAACGAGATAAAACTCTCGTTGCCGTTTCGCTGATCCAGATAAGTTTTTAATACGTTTTCCAGGAGCGGCGGAATGTCCGTGAAAGGGACACTTGGAAATACTTCCCGGGCGATCCCCTGCTCATTATCAACACCACCACCGAGCACAATATGGTAACCTTCTACCGTCTCGCCATCGACCTTCACTTTTACCCCCTGTAGGCCAATGTCGCCCACATAATGCTGAGCACAAGAGTTCGGACAACCCGTCAGATGGATGTTTATCGGCTGGTCCAGGTCTACCGTTTGCTTCAGGTGCTGACCAAGTGACATGGCCTGAGCCTTGGTGCCGGTAGCGGCAAACTTACACCCTGCGTTTCCGGTGCATGCAACCAACCCGTTACTGATTGGATGGTGCGTGTAGTCGAAGCCCAATTCGCGCAATTCGGCTTTGGCCGCATCAAGGTCCGCATCGGCAATATGCGGGATGATGAAATTCTGCCACACGGTCAGTCGAATGTCTCCCTTACCGTACTTACGCGCAACTTCTGCCGCACCCTTCATCTGGTCTGGCGTCATATGGCCAACCGGCACCGTGACGCCAATGTAATTCAGACCGTCCTGCTTCTGAGGATAGACTCCAATATAGCCGTGGCGCGTGACGTTGCGGCGAGGCTCACAACTTTGCAGCGCAAAGTAACGCAAATCAAACGCGAGCTTCTTTTGAACTTCTTCCAGATACTTTTCGACGCCCCAATCATCGATGAGGTACTTTAACCGCGCCTTCTTGCGGTTGGTGCGGTCGCCATGTTCACGAAACACGCGAAGCATCGCAGCAGCGACGGCCACCGTTTCATTTGGCTTGAGCAACAGCCCACAGTCCTTGGCAAACTGTTTGTGCCCTGTTATCCCGCAAAGCTGCACACGGAAGTATATACCGGGCTCGACATCGTGCCCCTCGCCCACCCGAACTGCGTAGTATGCAATGTCGTTGGTGTCGGCGCAGACGCTGATTGCGCCGCCGTTGTCAAAGGCGATGTTGAACTTGCGCGGCAGATCATAGAGATCGCGGTTGTTCAATATGTAATGGTGCATCGACTTGGCTAACGGAAGCACATCGATAACTTCATCCGGGTCGAAACCGCTGGTTGGCGAAGCCGTGATGTTCCGCACATTATCTGCGCCAGACCCCTGCGCCGTCAGCCCGAGTTCGCGCATTTTCACAAGCACCTCGACGCTGTCCTTCGGCATGATCTCGCGGATCTGGATATTGCCGCGAGTAGTAACATGGGCGTAGTTGCCGCCCCAATCCTCCGCAATTTCCGCCAGACCCACCATTTGGTCCGCACGCAATACGCAGCCTGGAATCCGGCAACGCAACATCATCGATTCCTGTGCTGGCGTTACGTAGAACAAGCCGTGAAACTTGTAACGAAACACATCGCCGCCTTCGGGAAATTTTTCCTTTGCGGCGTTGTCTAGGATAGTGTCCCACACGTCGAGGCCATGCTGCTCGTACTTTATTTTCTCTTCCTTGCAGAGGTCTTCGATCGGCACGCCGTGAACAGTTTCCTCGGCGAGGTTGCCACCAGCGGCGGCGTTGGCGTCATTCGTGTATTGACCATTAGCGGTCTGCCCAACGAAGAACGTGCTCCGCTGGCTGACGCCGGCAAAGAAGCCTTGTAGATACTGCTTCTGCTCGGTGTTGAATTCCTGGTTCATGATGTCAGTCGTGTTTAAAAATGTCAGGCTTTGCTCACCCGCACGGCGCATGCCTTGTAGTTCGGCTGCCGCGATTGTGGATCGAAGGAAGACAGCGTTAGCTGGTTGACCATGTGGTAATGCATCGGAGCAAAGATCGAGCCCACGGGCGTAATTGGTGTCAGGTGAGCACTGGCTGTGATGCGGCCCCGGCGTGACTCAATTACAACAGTGTCCTTCGCGCAGATTCCCAGGGCTGCAGCGTCCTGGGGGTTGATTTCGATGTAGACTTTGGCTGGGTAGAGTTTACGCAAAACATCCGATTTGCCGGTACGTGTTTGCGTGTGCCATTGGGAGGAAGAACCTCGCCCGGTCAAAAGCGTCAGTGGATAGTCGGCATCGGTGGCTTCCGGCAATTCGCGCGGCTCGTCGAACACCAAACGAGCCTGAGAATCTGTGTGGAAGAATTTTCCATCGGCGAACAACCGTCGCTCCTTAGCGAAGGTAGTTTGCTCCTCTGGCAGTGGCCACTGTATGCCACCTGCCTGCTCAATCATTGCGTAATCTTTAATACCTGAGATGTCACAAGGCTGGCCCTTAGTCAGGCGGGCCAATGTTTTGAAAACATCCTCCGGCGTTTTCCAGTTCGCAAACATCTCCCCGCAACCCCAGTAATGAGCCACGAGCTGGAATATATGGAAATCTGCCAACGCCTGCCCGGGAGCACGACTCACCTTACGCGTGCGACCGATTCGGCGCTCGCTATTGATAAATGTGCCCTCTTTCTCGCCCCAGCCTGCTGCTGGCAAAACGAGGTCCGCCATTTGTGCTGTTTCCGTTGAATAGTACATGTCCTGCACCACGAGGAAATCGAGTTGCTCGCGCAGTTTCTTCCAGCGGTTTTGATTGATCCACGAGTGCGCGGTATTCGTCGCGATGATCCACAGGCCTTTAATCTCGCCGCGTTCCACGCCTTCGAGAATCTGATCGTAGGCCATCGAGTCTTCTTGCGGAATCTTCGACTCTTCGATGCAAAGTATTTCCGCAACCTTAGCGCGATGTTCGGGGCTCGTGAATTTGTGGCCGCCCAGTAAATTAGTTGAATTACTGAACAGGCGCGAACCCATCGCATTACACTGGCCAGTGATCGAGTTCGCCCCGGTTCCAGGCTTCCCAATATTGCCGGTGAGCAACGCAAGGTTGATCAATGACTGCGCGACACGCGTCCCTTCAAAGCTTTGGTTAACGCCCATCGTCCACCAGATCGAAACGCGCTTTCCACTTCCGATCAACCGGGCGATGTCGAAGATGGAATCTTCGTCCAAATTAGCTTGGTTCGCGACAGTTTTTAAATCGTAAGGTCCATTGAGTAAGAATGAACGCAGCTCTTCAAATCCGCTGACGCTTGCATTGATGAATTCATGGTCAAGCCAGTCGTTCTCAATGAGCAGGCGGGCAATACCGTAGAATAGCGTCAGATCGGACTTCGGCTTGAGCGGAAGGTGGCGCGTCGCCGCCATGGCTGTTTCCGTCCGGCGAGGATCAATCACAACGATCTCTGGATTGCGGCGATTACGCATGACGCGCTGCCACATGATCGGATGAGTTATGCAAAGGTTCGAGCCGACAAACACCAGCACATCCGATTCCTCGAAGTCTGCATAGGTATAGGGCGGCGAATCAAAGCCAAAGGATTCCTTGTAGGCGGCGACAGCGGTGGCCATGCATTGGCGGGTGTTGCCATCTCCATGGATCATTCCCATGCCGAATTTACAAAGCGATCCAAGGTAAGCCATTTCCTCACATGGAATCTGCCCCGTGCTGAGCCATGAAAGCGCCTGTGCTCCATGCTGCTTACCGATGCCCTTGAACCGCGTGACCATTTCCATGAGCGCCGTTTCCCAGGAAACAGGTTCCAGCTCACCGTCAGCTTTGCGGAGCAAAGGTTGTGTAGCGCGGTCACTTGCGGCCAATGGAGCCAATGACTCCCATCCTTTCGGACAAGCCATTCCCAGATTGACCGGATAGCCAGACGAGGCCGAGAGATTGATCGCGACATCATCTTTCAAGTGCACTTTCAGCGCACAACCAGTCGCGCAGTAGCCACACACACTCTCGGTCGTCGCATCCGGTTGGCGCGGGTCGGGTAATTGGCCGAGACCAAATTCGCTGGGACGTTGAACGAGCTCGCGGGTCAGCGGGCCTGTCCATTGGCGCAACGCTGTATTGCTCTGCGGTCGTGGCTCAAGGCGCGTGTTCATGCGTAAATTCCTCCCGGCATCTTAGGTGCTGCAACAGCACGGAAAAATAGGTAACGCTCTGCAATTTCGCCACCAACCAGCAGCAGCGCGCCGCCAATTGCATAAGGCGTAGCAGAGCCGATCACTACGACTACGGAGCCGACAAGGGTCATCGCCCATCGGGCCACCAGCACACCTAGTTCGCATTGAAGCTGGATCAACGCGGAATGTTTACCTGGAGAAAATTCAGGATTCAGCGCCTCAATCAAGCCGAATAAGTCTACTGACCCCTTCACCACAACACCCGTCAAAAGCGCAGCAATGGCGAGCGATGTTGCACCATCCACACAGCCGCCAGCGCCCAGCGCGATCAGCGTCGTGCCAAAGAAGCGCATAGACGAGCGTTCGATGCGCCAGAGCGGGCGCATCGTGTCAGCGTAAATCATGACCGATGTGAATACGCCCACCAGTCCAATGATACCGACCAACAATGGCGCGAAAGCGGGGATCTCGATTGGTAGCGTGACGAATTGTTCGGCAACCAATGCGGCAGTCAGTCCGAACAGAGCCGGAGCGTATCCGCCAAACACCACGATTTCCCGACTGAGCCAAGAATGCGTAATTCCAAGAAACGCGCGCCATGCCTTGAGCGGTTGTCCGAGGTGCAGGACGCTCGCGGCGAGACCGGCAGCAGCAAACACACAACTGCCAAGCAGTAAGGAAGTTTGAGCTTGTGCGAAAATCGCAGATGCCAATGCAAGTCCGACCGAAATTTGCGTCAACGTCAGCATGAAGACCAATGGCCAGTGCGCATGCTGAGGACGCAGCCGGGTTTCGTCCGCCGCCACGGCGTCTTGCGGAATTGGACGCTGCGAAACGTAGCGAGTAGTCGGCGCAGTGACAGATTGGTGTGGTGCTGCGGGCAGAAATGCGGGGTCACTTTGCTTCGCAGAGTATTCTTTTACTTCCTGCTTATTGACTGTAACAATGCGGATCGCTTCAGTCGGGCAAGATTGCACGCAAGCGGGTGCTTCACCGACGGCCAAGCGGCTGTAACACATGTCGCACTTCCGGACGATGCCAAGCCGCTCACTATACTTTGGCACGTCGTAGGGGCACTTCAGCACACAATATTGGCAGCCAATGCACTGGTCATCGAGGTGCAGCACGATGCCCGTAACAGGATCCTTTTCATATGCATTGACTGGGCAGCCATTGAGGCAACCGGGGTCGGCGCAATGATGACAAGCACTGGTGATCGTCTGTTGGTATGCCCGCCCTTGTGAGAGCCCCTGGATTAACCCAACATCACGCCAGGTTTCGTTTTCTTCCAAGCCGTTCAGGCTGTGGCAGCCCGCAACGCAGGCCTT
>JBNNDZ010000382.1:0-2670 GCA_050285865.1 Puniceicoccales bacterium | reverse complement strand
GGTTAAGTCAATTAAAATCGCAATTCGGCAGCATTCTTGGCGAAGGTGTTACGCTTGGCGAGGTCGAGAGGTGGACGCGCGTTCAATCAATTTCGGTCGAATCAGGCGGCGGCGAGGCTCTCCCTCGGGCTCCCCTTCCCCCTTGAGAATTGCCACAAGCCGGTCAGCGGCTTCCTGCATCAGGCGGTCAGCGCACTGGTCAATCGTCGTCAACGGCGGCGGGAAATGCGCACAGATATTCAAATTGTCATAACCAACCACGGACACATCACGCGGCGTCTCAATACCGGCCTCGCGCAACCGGTTTATCGCACCGATGGCCACCTGGTCATTCACGGCGATGACCCCGGTTGGCAACGCTCCGTCGCACTCCAGCAACTGGCCCGCCAGCATGCGGCCGTAATCGTAATCGTGGACAGGTTGCCCCGGCGTAAACAGATTCACCGCCTGTTTATCCAGATTGATCTTGAGCCGCTTACAATGGCGGGCAAACGCCGGCCAGCGGAAGGCACCGAAAGGATTGCCCGGATCAATACCGAGCACCGCAAAACGGCGGTGGCCAAGCCCATGCAGGTGATCGAGCACGAGTCGCATCGAGTAGGCGCGATCAATCGACAATTGCTCGCCATCGACCTTCTTTTCTGGATCCACCCAAATGATCGGCTTCTCCTGCGCCTGGCAGGCGACGATAGCCTCGTCCTGCTCGTTGAGTTGCGAACCGATCAGCACCACGCCCTCGGCATGCAGCGCCAGGAAGTTCCGGATGGCGGTGCGCTCGAGGTCCTGATCTCCGTTGGTCAGTTCAATCAAGGCGTGGTAGCCCATCACGCGGAGCGCCTGTTGCAGTAGCGACACCTTGCGCGCAAGGATCGGCGTTTCAATTTCCTGAAAGCAGACACCGACAATTCCAGTGCGCCCACCACGGAGTCCACGTGCCAAGGTATTGGGCTGAAACCCGACCTCTGCCATCGCCGCACGAACGCGTTCCACGGTTTCCGGAAGCACGCCAGGGTGGCCGTTGAGCACGCGGGAAACAGTCCAACGCGACAGCCCGAGGTGGCGCGCAAGGGCGGCGGTGTTGGCGACTTTGCCAGAACGTTTTTTTGCCATTAGGTAATTATAGAATTGCAACGAAGGAACCGAGGGCTACGGTTTCAATCCCCAACCCTACACGTGTAGGGTTGGGCGTCAACCTTTTCCTTGAACGCAATAAACCCTATTAGAAATGTCCAACGAATTACCCGTACCTCTTGGTTTGAAAAAGTCTTTTGGCTTCGGTGACCGACTCGGCCTTGCCGGCCCCGGCCACCTTGCTGCCGTGCAAAAATCTGACTTTGAAGCGATCCTGGCCCAGCAGTCTGTCCGCGAAATGACGCGCACCAACCGCACCCCGGAAGAAGTGATGCGCGCCGCACAAAACACCATCGAGGCTGCGGGATACGATAAGCCCTGGGGCGCAGATGCCGACCACCTGAAGACGGAGGCAGACGTCCAGTGGACCGCCGATGCGGGTTTTTGCTTTTTCACGATCGACCCAAGCGAGCACGTGGAAAACAAGGCCGACAACATGGACGAGGCCGCACTCGAAGCAGGCGTAGAACAGCTACTGGCCAACAGTGTTTTCCGCGATCCGGACTGGACCTCACGCTACCTGAACCACACTTGGGAAGTCGGCGGCAAGGCCTTGAAATTCAATAAGGAAACCCTTTACCGCGCAGCCGTTAAGTATGGCCACGCAGTCGCGCATTGCGAAACGATGGCGGGGTACATTGCCAAGCACAACCCGCAGCGCCTTTTTGAAATCGAAGTCTCCGTGGATGAGACCGATGCCCCGACCTCCCATCTCGAACACCTCTTTTTCGCGCTGGAATTACGCCGCCGTGGAGTAACCGTAGTGAGCCTGGCACCGCGCTTCATTGGTGAATTCGAGAAAGGCGTCGACTACAAGGGCGACTTGAATGCATTCGAAGCCTCGCTCCGCGTGCACGCTGCCATTGCCCGCGAAATGGGCCCCTATAAAATCTCCATTCACAGCGGCTCCGACAAATTTTCGATCTACCCGACGATCGGGCGTATTTGCGGCGATTTGCTCCACGTCAAAACGGCGGGCACCAGCTACCTTGAAGCCTTGCGCGTGGTGTGCCGTCAGCAGCCGGCATTGTTCCAGGAAATCCTAACCTACAGCGCCGAGCGCTTCCCCGAGGACCGCGCGACCTATCATATTTCGGTGACCGATGAGTGGGTAGCCGGGTTGGGCAAAGTGGAGGCCGACGAAAAAAAATTCCTGGACGAAGACTTTGGTCGCCAAATGTTGCATGTCACCTTCGGTTCGGTCTTGACCAAGGGTCACGCGGGCGACGGGCGCATGTTCAAAGAAGCGATTCTTGAGTGCCTGGAGGCAAATTCTGACCTGCACCAAGAAGTACTCGTGAAGCATTTGGGCAAGCACTTGAGCCTGCTGAGCGCAGGGTAACCACAAGGAATGAAGCTAATTGGCAACCGCGAACAAAAGGGCGTGGTTGCCGTGACGTGGCGGAGGCTTGAGGCCAAGCCTCCCTACCCTTTCGCATAGGACGTGACGTGGCGGAGGCTTGAGACCATGCCTCCCTACCCTTTCGCATAGAGCGTGACGCGGCGGAGGCTTGAGGCCAAGCCTCCCTACCTATTCCA
>JBNNDZ010000381.1:0-7176 GCA_050285865.1 Puniceicoccales bacterium | reverse complement strand
TCCAGATGGATGTGCCGCAGGATTTCAGCCGAACCCGCGACGAACTCCTCGTCCGACGCCTGTGGTTCCGGCATCAGCAGGTGGACGGTGAGATCGAAATAGCCCTCGTCCCTGATCTCCATCTGATACCAGGTCGCCGTCGTCGTTTCGCCGCGTATCACCGCAAAGAGAAAACAGGGAAAACCGACATAGACAGTAAGCGGATCGGCTCCCTCCGCCGGCGGATTTTCAAGCGCCGTGAAATTCGTGTCCTCGGGCAGCTCCGGCACAGGCGGCAATGACGAGTGTTGCAAAATCAATGCTGCCTCCACGCTTCAGGTTCTCGCGTATCGTGGGTATGAGGAACTTCGGAAGTTTGGCTGAACTCTCCAGGCAGATACGTGTCAGGCTGTCCTTGATGTTTACGTTGCCAAATCGTTCGATTAAGCTGTCTTTGTAATCTTCAAGGTTGATTCCTCCTACGGGGTCCAGCACTGGTGTGGCCTCAAGGTCCATGAAGGCACGAACGTATTTTGCAAACAGCTGGTCTGCCATCGCGCCATCGATCGTTGTGTGTCCGTGGATGGCGCCCAGCAGGCCGAGCACAGAGTGTCCGGCATTGAGCAAGCGAATTTTCATCTTCTCATAGGGGGTAACATCTGGCACGAACTGAGCGCCAACCTGCTCCCATTGGGGGCGTCCGTTCGAGAAGTTGTCTTCGATCACCCACTGGCAGAACGGTTCACAAGTGACCGGCCAGCCATCTGAATAGCCCATTTCTTTTTCGAGATAAACACCGTCTGCAGGAGTTGTTGCGGGCGTGATCCGGTCGACCATGGCATTGGGAAACGCGACATGCTCACTGATCCATTGGGCCAGCTCTGAATCCTGGCGTTCCGCAAAAGCAAGCAACATCTTGCGGGTCATATCGCCATTGTGCTGAATATTGTCGCAGGACTGAACGGTGAAGGGCGCAAGGTTGGCATCGCGGCGCAGCTTGAGGGCCGCAGTCAGATAACCAAAGACCAGGCGTGGGCTTTGGGGGTTGGCGAGGTCATGCTGCACATCCGGATTATCAAAGTTGAAATCACCGCTTGCCGGGTTGAAGTTGTAGCCGCCTTCAGTGATCGTGAGGGAAACGATCTTGGTTTCAGAATGCGCCATTTTATTAATGACGGCCATAGGGTCGTCCACGCTCAGCATGAAATCGACGATCGAACCGATCACGCGGTTTTCAACGCGCCCATCCGGGTGCCGAACGATCAAGGTGTAGAGATAATCCTGACTTTGTAAGATGTCGCGTATCTTACGGTCGGCCTCACGCAAACCAACGCCGCATATTCCCCACTGGGTTGTCGGGTTGGCGTTCATTAGAGCATCTGTGTAATAGGCTTCATGCGATCGGTGAAAGCCACCCACGCCGATGTGCACAATGGGACTCGCCAAATTGCTACGATCATAACGTGGTCGCGTCACACTCGCTGGCAGTGAGTCCAGGTTTTTCTGGTTCAGGGGTATCTTATGTTTCATTGCGTAAATGCTGACATTAATGGTTAAGAGTTGCGTTAGACGCGGCGCTCGAAGGCCAGGTCGATTGCGCTGAGTAAGAGTGGGTCCACCTTGCTTTTCTGTGCTTGCGGCTTGTGGGGCGAAGTTTCTTTCGCTTCCAGGAATCCAAGTGCTTCAATGATCCATTCTACGGCCGTTTCGGTGGAAAAGACGTCGGTGTTTAGGACGAGATCAAACTTACTCTCATCATGCCATTTGTCTCCGTAATAGCCTTCCACGAACTTAATCCGAGACTTGTCATCGGACAAGACGCGCGCTTCTGCCTTGGCGCGATCCGCCATGCCTTCGCGCTTCATCACGCGGTCCACCCGTACTTCAAACGGTGCGTGTAAACGAACCCTGAGCACATCCGAGAATTGATTTAGAGCCATGTAGCCACCCCGCGCCAAGATGACCGTTTGGCCCCGGTGAGCCAACGCGTTCATCGTTTCGTTAAGCATGGCAACCGTTTCCAAATTCTTGGAGTTGGCCAAATCCCAGAAATGAGGTGGTGTCGTGTAAAGCTCACCGAAGCGGGTTAAGCCATACTGTTGCAAGGTGGCCTTGAGAACAGCCTTGTCGACCAAGTCGTAGCCCAGAGCGCTGGCCACTTTTTGTGCGATCTCGCCGGCATTGCTGCCGACCAGTCTGGAAATTGCGATGGTATACATGATCTTATCTCCTTTATGAGGCTACGCGGGCTTGCGGTGTTGCAGGCAATCGAAGGCGACCGCGATAAGCAGGACAGAGCCCTTGATGACCATTTGCGTGAACTCCGTCACGTTCATCAGCACCATGCCGTTGCTGAGTACGCCTAGGATGAGCACACCTGCTACGACATTGGCGATACGGCCGACGCCACCGGTAACGCTCACGCCACCGAGTACGCAGGCCGTCAAGATTTCAAGTTCAAGCATCTTACCGGCCGTAACCGTTGCGGAGTTTGTTCGGGAGAGGATCACGATACCGGCCACGCCCGCAAAGAATCCGGATAGCGAGTAGACGAGATATTTGACGTTCTTGACCTTGATCCCAGAAAGCTTCGCAGCTTCTTCATTGCCGCCGACGGCATAGAAATACCGACCAAAGTAGGTCTTATTCAAGATGAAGGCGCCAATGCCCAATACGACGATCATGATGACTACCGGGATCGGAATCGGCCCGAGGTAGCCTTGACCTATGACGGCAAAGGACTCGGGGAAACCGTAGATCGGCAAGCCCTTGCTAATCATAAATGCCACGCCCTCAATGATGATCATCATGGCAAGCGTCACGATGAGCGGCGGCATCTGGATGTTCGCTATGATCCACCCATTGGCGAAACCGATCATCGTTGCCATGGCGACCGTGATCGCGATCGCCAGCACTGGGTTCATCCCCGCAGTCACCATAAACCAACCGCAAACGACATTGACCAGTGTGATCACTGAACCCACCGACAAGTCAATGCCACCAAGCAGTAGAACGAATGCGAAACCCACGGCCGCGATGCCCAGCATGGAGACCTGGCGCGCAACGTTCATTAAATTGTGACTGACGAGAAAGTTCTCTGAAGCGATCGAGAAGAATCCGATCAAGGCAAACAAGACGATGTATATACCGTTCTTCTTTGCGAAATCCACGGCCTTGGCCGCACCTTGTAAATTTTCTAAATGTCCCATGTTGATGGTCTCCTATTTCTGCGATGCAAAATTCATGATGGTTTCTTGATTAAAGTCTTTGCGCTCCAGGCTGCCTGATACTTTGCCTTCGCATAGGACGATAATCCGGTCGGACATGCCCATGACTTCCTCCATTTCGGAGGAGATCATCAGCACGGATTTGCCACTCTCCACGAGTGAGTTGACCAAGGTGTAAATCTCAGACTTGGCACCGACATCGATGCCGCGGGTGGGCTCGTCGAAAATTACCAATTCTGGCTCGGACGCCAACCAGCGGGCAATGATCACCTTCTGCTGATTGCCGCCACTGAGGTTCTTAATCTTTTGCTCAATCGACGGTGTTTTGATCCGAATCGATTCTTTATACTCGTTGGCCAGTCGCTTTTCTTCTTTGGCATCGATGGTAAAGCATTTAGAAATTCGCTCGAGCACTGCCATGCTGGTATTGCTGCGAATCGTCATGTCCAGCAGTGCGCCTTTACCTTTGCGGTCTTCTGGGACCAGGGCGATGCCGCTGTCGATGGCGTCACGCGGCGACTTGGGCTTCACCTCTTTACCGTTAAGCCGGACAGTCCCACCGGTTCGCTTGGCCGCCCCGAAAAGCAGCTCTGCCGTTTCCGTTCTACCAGCTCCAATTAAGCCGGCAAAGCCCAATACCTCACCTTTGCGAATGCTAAAGCTGACATCGTTCACGCCTTTGCCCGAAAGATTCTTTACCTCCAACAATACGTCGTCGGAGATGCAGGCTTTGCGCTGCGGATAAGTCTCTTTCAGCTCGCGCCCGACCATGAGCTTCACCAGGTCATCCATGTTCGTGTCGCAGGTCTTAACGGTGTCGATTTTTTGACCGTCACGAAGCACGGTAATGCGTTCAGTAAGGCGAAAGATTTCCTCCATGCGGTGTGAAATGTAAATAATCGTCACGCCTTTTTGCTTCAGCTTCTCGACGACCTGGTAAAGTCGTTCGGCTTCAGCGGATGTCAGCGGGGCAGAAGGCTCATCCATGATGAGAATGCGCGCATTCTGAGACAGTGCCTTGGCAATCTCCACCAACTGCTGATAGCCGACCGTCAAGTTGCTCACGAGCTCATTGGGGTCGATGTCGATGTTGAACTGCTCAAAGATTGCCGCCGCCTCGCGCACCAGTGCTTTGCGGTTAATGAGGATGCCTTTGCGGATGGCCCGGCCGAGGAAGATATTCTCCGCGACAGATAGCTCGCCGACGAGGTTGAACTCCTGGTAGATCACGCCGATGCCATGAGCCTCGGATAGTTGTGGAGTCAGCGAAGAGAATTCTTCTCCCTCGATAACTATGCTGCCGGAGTTGGGCTTAACTGCGCCCGTGCAGCTTTTAATCAGGGTCGATTTGCCAGCGCCGTTCTCGCCAACCAAGGCATGTGCCTCTCCTTTGACAAATTCTATGCTGACGTTATTCAGCGCGATAACGCCGGGGTATTTTTTCGTAATATTCTTCAGCTCGAGAATATTCATCTTTGTGGGTGGGTTGAGGTGAGATGGGGTGAAGGTCGCTCCGGTTGCGATGTATCAACCGGAGCCGACAATCGGGTCTGTCTTATTTGCCCAGATAGTCATCCACATTTTCTTTGGTGACGGGGATGAACTCGCGGTAAATTTCTTTGTTTTCAATCGGGGCACCGGATTGGAGCAGTGAGACCATTTCCCAAATCTCGTTGGCAATGTCTTGGTTGGTGCCCGTCACGGTTACGGTCATGCGAATACCTTCGTCGTTTTTCATGGCGGACAGCTCAGGCTGGGTGGCGTCAGCGGCAAAAATCCCGAAGTCATCGGTCACCTTGTTTGCAGCCTTGGCGGCTTCATTGGCTCCCACTGATCCACCGCCGCCGATGGAGCAAACGACCTTCACATTTGGATTGGATTGGAAGATTGTTTCCATTTTTTCAATGCCTTCCTTGGTGTCGATAGCACTGCTTTCTGCGACGATGGTTGCATTGGGAGCCAACTCGACAATCGCCTCACGGATGCCGTTGCCGCGCTCAAGCAAAATGGGTAGCTGCGGATAGTTGAGGATGGCGACCTCCGCTTTGCCATCGTGCTCTTCGTTGATCCATTGTGCGGCGTGCTCACCGATGGTGTAGCCCAATTCACGATTGTCGATCAGCCAAGCCAGATCGGCATTCTGTAAATTGTCGTCCCACGCGAGGACTTTGATGCCGGCGTTGCGTGCTTGTTTGAGGGCAAACTCCACGCCTTTGGGATCGGCCGGGTGGATGATGATGACATCGACGCCGCTGGAGATAAAGTTTTCAATCTGGGTGATTTGCTTACCGACATTACTGTCGCAGGCGACGTAGTTGATGCTGCCGCCTTGGGCTTTGACTTCCTTCTCGATGGCTTGGCAGTAGCCTGCCCAAGTCGGGTTGCTCAGGGATTGAACAGTCATGCCAATTTTCACTTTGGGGTCACCATCAGCAGAGCCGCTTTTATCGCCGTTGCAACCGATGAACATCAAGGTTACTACGCAAAGGAAGATTCCAATTAATTTCTTTTTCATGTGATCTACGGGGCTAGGGGTTCGTTGAATTTTGTGTTATTGAGTGAGACAAAAGTGTAGTAATTTTGCTTCATCGAAAGGTGCTTATGGCGGGCAGTCGTGGGGTTGCGCCTTTTTGCGAGCACACGTAAGCGGCGACTTTGTTGGCGAATTCATTCACCTCAACCAACGGCCAGCCATACAGAATGCCCATGCAAAGCGCTGCGGTGAAAGAGTCTCCGGCGCCGACTGTATCCACGACGTTGGCATCGGTGCCGGGGAAGTCGCAGACCATGTCAGTAGACATGATCAGGCTACCCAGTGCGCCACGGGTATAAGCTGCCAAGCGCAGGTCGAACATTTCAACCAGCTGTCGTAGTTGCTCGCTAACATTACCCTCCAAGTGGAACATGTTACGTAAGACTGGAAGCTCCTCGTCACTAAGCTTCAGCACATTAGACAAATCCAGGGATGAACGGATTATCTCTTTGGAAACATGCGGAGGACGTAAGTTAACGTCGAAGATTTTGATGGACGTTGCCGGCATCGCTGCCACGAAAGCCCGGATGCTTTTACGTGATTCCGATGAGCGCTGCGAAAGAGAGCCGAAGCAAACTGCCTTGGCCCGTTCGGCGAGCTCCTCCAACTCGGCAGGAAAGTGAATATGATCCCAGGCGACATTCTCGATGATGTGATATGTGGGCTTACCATC
Organism: Puniceicoccales bacterium; assembly: GCA_050285865.1. Lineage (GTDB taxonomy): Bacteria > Verrucomicrobiota > Verrucomicrobiia > Opitutales > Cerasicoccaceae > Cerasicoccus. The sequence goes on along the minus strand of JBNNDZ010000381.1, from coordinate 764 downwards.
GTGCAGTTGTACTGCAACGGTGCCAGTCGCGTGAGTTGGGCTTTGCTGAACATAGCGGAGATTGACTCCTGCTTCAGTGAGATGGTCACGCAGTTCATCGCCGTCATCATCTTGACCAACGCAGCTAACCGGCCAGCTTTCTGCTCCCAGTTGTTGTGTGTGGAAAGCAAAGTTGGCTGGCGCTCCACCGACTTGTCGGTAGTCGGGATAGACATCCCAGAGCAGCTCACCAATGCCAACTACAGCAAGAGTATTGTTTTTGGTATTTTCTGAATCCATCTGGGGGGTAAGGGCTGGGGTTGCGTAGTAAATTGATGACATTAACATCGCATATTTTTGTTAAATGTAAAACCAAATGACTTTACAAATGTTTGCATTTGCTTATCATTTGTGTCGTGAGTTATTCAAAATCAAAGTATTTACAGATTTACGAAGAAATTGCTGCTGAGATAAAACATCAGCATTATTTACCGGGCAGTTTGCTCCCTACAGAGGCTGAACTTTGCCGTAAATACGGAACGTCACGGCCCACGGTCGCTAAAGCAGTGAACCAGCTGGCCAAAGAAAAGCTCGTCAAGCGACGAGCTGGATTCGGCACGCAAGTGCTCGCTCCGGGTAAGTCTTCACTGACTGCTGGGCTGTTGATCCCGAGCCTACATCAGACGGAAATCTTTGGGCCCATCTGCGCCAGCATCGCGGAATCTGCAGGCATGGAAGCCATGCGCATCATCCGTCCGCCGGAGCTGGACATACCAACCGATCCT
>JBNNDZ010000380.1:0-2721 GCA_050285865.1 Puniceicoccales bacterium | reverse complement strand
GGTCAGCGCCTGCTCAAACCAGTGGCGGAATTGCGCGAAGGGGTCTGCATCGACGGAGTGTTCGTCGATGCCGCCTTGTGTGTATTCCCGACGAAGTTTGGCGATATCACTCATAAAGGAGAGGGGGAGGGCTGTGAAGTGGGTCAGGTTATTCGGATAGCTCTAACGTATTGTGTTTCAATAGTTTAACACCTCAGTTTTCGGTCTGGCACAATGCTTTGCTAGGTTAGTTTCATGCTTACCAAATGCCGTGCTGCTCTTGCAATTCCGTTCCTGTTCACAACTGCGGCTCCTACGGTTTTTCCGGGAGTCGTTCTACGGCCACGCGCGGACTGAGTGTCGGGGTGGGTTGTTTATCTAGCTGTTCGTTAGGCGTTTGTGAACTGTTCGTTGCCTGAAGTTTACCTTGTGGAGATTGACGGCGGTCGCAATGCCACGTGCGATATTTAATCTATGTACCACACTAAATTTGCTGCTCTATTGACTCTGACTGCTGGTGTATTGGCACCGACGGTGAACGCGATTGTTGAAATCCCACGTTATCCGATCGATGAAGAAGTTCCTCCGATCGATCTTGATACGCCGGTGATTGCGCCTGAGCCTGATCCTGTGGCCCCGGATGAGGTGCCAGAACTGGAGACGACGCCGGAATGGACTTTCAGCGACATTGATGGCAATGGGTATGTCAGTGAGTTTGGTTCACCGCTCACGTTCGCCTATGGACAAGGGCTATACGTGGATCTCGATTTTGAGCTGGAAGTTGCTGACTGGAATTCCTTCGTTCGCTTCGAAACGGTCACTCTCGAAGAGCGAGCTGTCACCTTCGATTTTATCCAATCGAACAATCTGGGCAATCTGCGCGGGCCTGCGATTTTTGATTTATCCGGCACGATGAACGATCCAGTGCTCATCGAAATGGATTACGAATTGGCCAATGGCGAATCGCCAACGGATTACCGTTTAGGCTGGCTGAATCCACAGGGTAACTGGGTTAACGCGGTGGATGGCAACGTCGCCAATGGCGTTGGTGCTGGTTTCTACGAGATGAGCTTTGCTAGTTATTTGGCTACCACCGGGGTGGCTGCTGTATCGGACTCGGTGGGCGCGTATGGCTATGATGCGGAAACCAACCAAGTCTGGGCGGTGGTGGATCACAACAGTCAATTCGCCCCGATCGTTGTGCCCGAGCCGAGCACATACGCCGTTTGGGCTGGCTTCGTGGCGCTGGGATACTGCGCAATGCGTCGCCGGAAGTAGTCTGCTACGTCAGTCTGCCGCCGTTACTCCTCGTCCAACTCTTCGACGTATTTGAAGTCGGCGCGGAGGAGGTCGTCGAGGAGTTTAACGGTGGCCGGGGCGATGGCGGCGCGGGCGGCGTTGAACTCGTCTGAGCCGTGCTGGTGGACTTTTCGCGGGCCTTCACGGCGCTTCGGAGAGGGCAATTCGGGGGCGTCTTCGTCGTCCTCGGCATCGCGTCCCTGCTGGTCAGCGGACTGGGTGGAGCGGGACCACTCGTCCTCGGTTGGTGTGCCCGCATGACGATCCGCGCCAGCGGGTGTTTCGGTGTCGATACCGGTCGCCACGGCGACGGGGCCTTGTGGTGCCGTGGATGAGTCGTGAAGTGACGAACTGGCCTGCGTTGCATTGCCAGTGGATTTAACCACCACGCGGGAGCCAATGGGCGGTATTGGCCCACTGGGACGATACGTTGCGGCCGCCTGGCTGGTGCCTAGGCTTGTGAGGGGCTCAATTTTTTTTTTGGCCGGCGTCTTTGGGGAGGCCAGCGGCAAGGGAGGAAATTTCCTTGATGACAGTGTCGATGGCGCGGGTGCGGCTTTGGTCAATGGCGCGCAGGAGGGCGACCTCGAAATTGACGCGCTGCGAGAGGCCGCTGCGGACCTGGCTTTCGCCGGATTGCAGGGCGTCGAGCATGCGACTGATGGACTCCGCCGTCAACGTGGCCCCGAGGATGTCGGTTTGCCCGCCGAGGCGGATCGCCTCGATGAGGGCTTCGCGCACGCGGGACTGGATGTCGAGCAGAACGCGGTAAAGGTCGCGCCCGGCCCCGGCGATTTCTTCAATCGCGGCAAAGAGTTTTTGGTGATCGGCGGCGGCGATGGCTTCGCACATTTCCTGGATTTTACCCGGGGCGGCGAGGCCATAGACATCGAGCACTTTTTCCTCGGTGATGTCGTTGCCGCAGAAAGAAATGAGCTGATCGAGGATGGATTGGGCGTCGCGCATGCCGCCGTCGGCCATGCGGGCGATGGCCTTGAGCGCGCCATCGTCGACCTGGATGCTGTCGGCCTCGGCAATGAGCTTCAGGCGTTCGATGATTTTGTTATCCGCGATGGGGCGGAATTCGAAACGCTGACAGCGGGAAACAACGGTGGGCAGGACTTTGTTGGCCTCGGTCGTAGCGAAGATGAACTTCACGTGGGCGGGCGGCTCCTCCAATGTCTTCAGGAGGGCGTTCCACGCCTGATTCGAGAGCATGTGCACCTCGTCGATGATGTAAATTTTGAACCGGCCCGTCGTTGGCGTGTATTGGACCTCTTCGCGCAAGTCGCGGATGTGGTCGACGCCGTTGTTGCTAGCACCGTCGATCTCGATGACGTCCATGCACGAGCCATTCATGATGGACTTGGCGATCTCGGTGGAGTCGTCCGGGGCCACGCTGGGGCCGCCTTCGGCATTGAGCGCCTTGGCGAAAATGCGGGC
>JBNNDZ010000379.1:0-2520 GCA_050285865.1 Puniceicoccales bacterium | reverse complement strand
TGTCATGGAAGCTTTCAATATTAACCAAAGATAAAGATTTTCAGCGATACGCCAAATTTATACCGATCGAATTATTAAAACCGCGGTAATCACATCGATTCGACTGATCGACATCATTAGTGTTGAGCCTGATTCCCGTTCCCGAGACCTACGACAACTATTTACGTGAAAAACGCGCGGGTCGGGTGTAGCGTAGGATTGTGCAAAACCTTACCGCGAAAGACTGGCCAAAGATAGCATTGCCCGGGAGCCGTTTATTTATCGGCAGTGGCGCAGCATGCCCGCAGGCCTTGGTCGCCTCGATGCTGGGCGAGCAAAAGAAACTGGCCGATATCGAGCTGTCACATATCCGCACACTGGGGCCCACGCCGTGGATTGAGCCCAGCTATCGCGACACCTTCAAAGCCAACGTATTTTTCATCGGGCCGGGTATCCGCGATGCAGTCAACGACGGCATAGCCGACTACTCACCGTGCTTCCTGTCGGAGCTGCCCTCACTTTTCATGGAAGGGGTGATCCCGCTACGGGCGGCGCTGGTCATGGTAACCCCGCCCGATGCACAGGGCTACTGTTCCCTGGGGGTCAGCGTGGATGTCGTGCAAGCCGCCTGCCGGGCGGCACAAGTGGTCGTGGCTCAAATCAACCCGCGTTTGCCGCGCACCTTTGGCGAATCATTCCTCCACGTGAGCGAGATCGATTACGCGATGGAGGCCGAAGCGGAGTTGCCGGAATGGGGGCAGGAGACCGACATCGACGTCGCGGACAAAATAGGCGAATACGTCGCCCAACTCGTGGAAGACGGTGCCACGCTGCAGGTGGGCGTCGGCACGCTGCCCGACCGGGCGATTCGTGCGCTGAAGGGCCACCGCCGACTGGGCGTGCACACGGAAATGTTCAGTGACGGCGTGCGAGAGTTGATCGAGGCTGGAGCCGTTGACAATTCCGAGAAACGGCTGAACCGCGGGCAAACAATCGCCTCCTACTGCATTGGCTCCCGAGCGCTCTACGACTTCGTAAACGAAAACCCGCACATCAGCTTTCGCCCAACGGACTACACCAACAACATTGCGCAAATCGCGAAGAACCCAAAGGTCGTTGCCCTTAACAGTGCGATGGAAGTCGACCTGACTGGCCAAGTAGCTGCATCAATCGGAGGTAAATTCTTTCGAGGAGTCGGTGGCTTGATGGACTTCACCCGCGGCGCAGTGCTCAGTCGCGACGGCTTGCCAATCATTGCCCTGCCATCCACAGCCCGCGACGGCGAGCGTTCGCGTATCGTGCCGTTCCTCGACCAAGGTGCCGGGCTGGTCGGCAGCCGGGCAGACATTCATTTCGTGGTAACGGAATATGGCATCGCGACGCTACGCGGACGCACGGTGCGTGAACGCGCTTTGGAGTTGATTAAGATCGCGCACCCGAAATTCCGTGACGAACTGCTCCGCATTGCGCGGGAGAGAAAGCTAATTGCCGCTTATGAAAAGCTCGTTCCTCGACCCGTAAAAGCAATCGGTGGAATTGATTTTGAACGCGTTCGACGAGGCGACTGTGATTATGTTTTGCGGCCATTACACCCATCCGACGAACGGCATCTGCAGGAGTTTTTCTATTCACATACACCGGAAACTATCCAAAAACGCTATGGCTATAGCGTTCAGCGCATGTCCCGCGAACGTGCGAGTGAACTGGTTGGTGTGGACCAAGAAAAAGACCTCGCATTAGGCATTTTTGAACGCCGGGGCCCGCGTCAACGTCTGCGCGCAGTGGGCCGTTATTATCTGGATGATGAAGATGATTCCGCTGAAGCCGCATTCGTCGTGGATGAATCCGTCCGCCGACAAGGGCTCGGAAGCTTGTTGCTAACCAAAATGCTATCCATTGCCGAACGCCGCGGCCTGAGCTCGCTCTGGGCATTGGTGTCCGCCGACAATGCCCCAATGCTAAGGTTATTTGAAAAATTCGGAGGTAAGCGAACGACCATGACTTCTGACAATATGGCCCAGGTGCGCATTCCTACTTCATTGCCTAAATGAACAGTAAAGGCTATTGTTTAAAATACTGAGGGTTATTCATTTATTCCCAATTAAATATGAATTAGTGCTTGCGCCGGGTATAGTAATCAATTTCAGATGTTAGCTTAGCAAGCAATCTAACACTACAAATTCGATGGAAATAGCTGATCAATTGAAAGCTCTCGAAGCAGAAAAGAAGGCGCTCGCCGCCCGCGAAAAAGAACTCAAGGAGCTCGCAAAAGAACAAAAAGCAGCCGGCCAAAAGCTGGAGCAAATCGTTAAGCAGAGCGAATATGACACGGCGAAGGCGCTGGTAGAAGCGTTGATCGAGCACTTCAACATTTCCTTCCGTGGACGTCGTAAGAAGACCGCCACGAAGGCAGACGGCACGCCACGCCGCCGCCGCACCAAGGTAACGCCCGAGCTGCGTGACGAAGTGAAAGCCGAAGTCGAAAACGGCGCTTCGATGAACCAGGTCGCCAAAGCACGTGAAATCAGCTACGCCGTTATC
>JBNNDZ010000378.1:0-2830 GCA_050285865.1 Puniceicoccales bacterium | reverse complement strand
CAGGGGATTTCCCGCGCGTGCTTCACGTTGCTGTAGTTGATGCCGTGTCCAGCGTTCACTTTCAGCCCCGCTTCGTGCGCGCGGACAGCCCCTAGGTGCAGCTTTTCGAGCTCTTCGTTCATGCGGGCACCGTAATACTGGTTCGCAAAGGCACCGGTGTGCAGTTCCACGTATTCAGCACCAAGTTCCGCGGAAACGTCGATCTGCTCAGGCTCAGGGTCGATGAACAAGCTCACCGCCACGCCGGCAGACTTCATTTCCGCAATGACTTTGCCAACGCGCTCACGGTTGCCTTTGACGTCCAGTCCGCCCTCCGTCGTGACCTCCTCGCGACTCTCAGGCACGAGCAAAACGGTGGCGGGTAAAACGACCCGCGCGACCTCGACCATCTCGTCAGTTGCAGCCATTTCGAGGTTTATCGGCACCTGCACCATCTCTTTCATCCGGTAGACGTCGCTGTCCTGAATGTGGCGGCGGTCTTCGCGCAGGTGCAAGGTAATCGCGTCCGCACCAGCCCGCTGGGCCGCAAGGGCGAAGTCCACCGGATCGGGTTCCACCATCTGCCCGCGGTCGAGCGAATGCGAGCGATAGCGTGCCTGGCGAACCGTGGCACTGTGGTCAATATTGACGCCGAGTAAGATGTTTGGGGATATCATGGCAAAAGGTGAAAACTACGACCGATAGGTCTTTCCGCAAAGTCAAAAACGGAGCTTAAAACAACTCACCTTGTGACGCAACCGGAGCCGGTACGAGTTTGCGCAGAAATTTCGCCCGGTGATGCGGTGTAGCACCATGTGCCCGGATTGCCTCCAGGTGGCGCGGGGCCCCGTAGCCTTTGTGCTGATCGTAGCCAAAACGGCGGTCCTCGGCATGCAGTTCCACCATCAGTTGATCCCGGGTAACCTTGGCCACGATCGATGCCATCGCAATGGCCAGGCTCTTGCCGTCGCCGCCGACCACCGCCTCGTGCCGCCAGGGAAACGGCTTGAGCGGTTTGCCATCAACCAGCAGCCACGGAAAATCGCATTGCCCGCTTTCGCCACGAAACAAGCCGGAATCGTCATTTCCAATGGGACACAACTCGCGCTCCAGTAAGGCCAGTGCGCGCTCCATTGCCAGCCGCGTTGCACCCAGAATATTGCGTGCCTCAATTTCTTCCACGCTGGCAGCCGCCGGAAAAACGGTTACCAGACCTTCCGCGCGCCAGGTTTCGATCAATATAAATTGCGTATCTCGTGCCTCGGCAGTGAGTTGCTTGGAATCATTGATCGCCCGGCTGTGACGCCGAAACGCGGGGTCATCGTAGGCGTCAGAGTGGATGAATGCCGCCGCCGCGACAACTGGCCCAGCCAAGGCACCGCGTCCGGCCTCATCGATGCCGACCAGCGATCGGGCACCGCATTCGCGGAGCTTTTTACGGTCGAACCGCCACAAGGGATGTCCCCGGGCAGGTTGTTTTTTCTCTGGCACCCCGCATTGATAGCGCGGCTGGTGGGAATAATTCAAGCGCAACCCGAACAAGGGTGCAGTGTTGACCTTTTCACGACTTTCACTACGCTAATTAAACGCATGCGTATGGAAATCAATTCTTTAGCGAAAAGCTTGCTTCGATATTCGGTCGTGTTCCTTGCGCTGGGGGGCGTCGCGACACTCACCTTCGGGCAGCAGTTCATGCCAACAGTTGACATCCCTTCCCAAACGGAGAAAGCAGAAGAAGCCAACGAAGCAGAAGAAGCCGACAGCGCATTCAGCGATGCCATTGAGAGAGCGATTCCAGACACCGGCAACAAAACCATCGACGAAACGATGGAGACATTTTCCGACGCAGTCGGCGATATGGCTGAATCACTTATCCGTCATTTGCCACAAATTTTCCTGTCATTTATAGGTCTGATTTTCACCGCCATCGCAGCATCAGCAGTCCAGCGCATCGTCAAACGCATACTCGACCAAATCAATTTCCGCCGCTCGCTGCGCGACCTGTTTGCCCAACTCGTTTACACGGCGGTTTGGTTCATTGGCGTGCTGATTGCCTGCGGTATTCTTTTCCCGGGTTTTGGCATTGGAGAACTCGTCGCCACGGCCGGCCTCCTGACCATTGCCATCGGTTTCGCGTTTCAGGATATTTTTGAAAACTTCTTCGCCGGCATCCTGATTCTGTGGCGTTTCCCCTTCGAAGTCGGTGATTACATTGAAATCGAATCCGAGAACATCGAAGGCTGTGTGGAAGACATTTTGATTCGAATGACGCTGATTCGCCTGACCACCGGCGAACTCGTCACCGTGCCCAATGCAACGGTTTACAAAAGCCCCATCCGCATTCTGACGAACCAAAAAACGCGGCGAATCACCTTCACTTGCGGCGTTGCCTACGGAGAAGATGTCGGCGAAGCCCGGGAAGTTATTCGAAAGGCTGTTTCGGGCTGCGAAACGGTCAACAAAGACAAGCCAATCCAGATTTTCCTGACCGAGTTTGGTGCCTCCTCGATGGACTTTGAAGTCACTTGGTGGTCCGGTGCCAAGCCCGTGGAAAAGCGCGCCAGCCGTAATGAGGTTATCGAGGCAGTCAAGCGCGCCCTCGACGGTGCAGGCATTGAAATTCCCTACCCGTATCGCGTGCTGACCTTCACCAAAAACGAGCCGCTAATCTACGAGAAGATGATCGAAGCCGGACGAGCGGAGGCCGGGCGAGCGGAGGCCGGTGATCGGAAGTCGGAGGATCAGTAGTCGGAAGGCATTGTCGGAAGCGCGTGGAGTGAGAAATGCCGCGGTTGAGTTTTGGAGTGCGGCGGCTCGACGCCGCTTTCGCGTTACGTACGTATGCGAAGCA
>JBNNDZ010000377.1:0-9701 GCA_050285865.1 Puniceicoccales bacterium | reverse complement strand
AATCTGGAGTTAGATTGACACCGCTGCTGCGGGCCAGATCGGTGTGGGCCTGAATGGAACGCATCGCGATCTCGTTGGCGCGACAAGGCTTCCGGTCCAGTGAGTTGGCACCTTGCTCGACGCGGCTGAGATCGAGCAAGTTCTGAATTGTGGCGAGTTGACGTTCCAGATCTTCCTTGGCCGTTTCGACGAGTTCCAATTGGTCTTCGTTGAGTTCGCCAATGGACTGCTCACTTAGCAAATAAAGTGACATGCGCGCACTGGTGAGTGGTGTTTTCAGTTCGTGGCTGACCGTTGCTACAAGGTTTCCTTTGATGTCGTCCGCGAGCTTCATCCGGGTGACATCCTGCAGGAGCAGGGCAATGCCTTCGGTCTCGGGCCCGTCAGCGAATTCCGTTTCGGTGCTGACGAGATCGATGGGGAATGCGCCCGCGAGGAAGTATCTCGGCTGGCTGCCAACATTGATTCGCAGCGCACTGGGGAGGTCGTCGATCAGGATTTGATCGCCTGCTTCCATCGCTTCAAATACGATCTCGCGCAAGCTTTCAGGTAATGAATGACGGAACTCCGGCGCTTCAAACAAATCGCTGGCGGGTGGGTTCGCGAAAAAAACCGTCAGGTCGTGATGTAGAAAAATAATGGGGTGGGGGTTCTGCTGGAGCACGCTACGGAACGTTCGCGTGAGGTTCATTAAGCGTTGGTCAGTAAGCGAACGGTATTCGCGGAGGCGGGCGAGCATTTCATTAAATGCTTTGGCGAGGCGGCCGATTTCGTCGCTGCGGACGACGCCGACTTCGGCGTCTAGCTTGCCCTCGCTCACATCTCCCAGTCGCGCTTCCAATTGCTCCAGCGGGTTTAAGATCATGCGGCCGATTTGTATGCTGATCAGGATAGTGGCGATGACGCCAGTTGTTACGCCTAGTGCCAGCACAATGAACGACAGACGAATGCGCTCACGAAAGCGATCCTGCACCTTGAGGACTTCCTCGACCGCGTTATCCGAGGCAGCTTCCAGTTCGAGCTCGGCTGCGCGGGACAGTTTGCCGATTTCGAGGAGGTTTTCCGCCACCATCGGGTCATTCCCTTCGGCGAGTAATCGTTTGATGCGAGGCGAGAGTTTGTCGTTAACTTCCCACAGTTTGGCGATTTCGGAAGGCGTGTCCAAATAGGCTTCCGCGCGCAGGTCTTCGCAGTTGGCAAAGTATTTCTCTGCGATGCGCATCAGGTCCTCGCTCAGCACATTGCTGCCCGCTTTGGCCGACGTTTCGAGGACGAAATTCAACTCCCGCAAGGTGTAGAGACAGCTGTCGAGATTGCGCGCATAGGAACGCCGGTGCACCTTGCTGTCAACGACGAGCGATCCGAGGTTGGCGAGCACGAAAAAGGTCCATACGGCCAACCCGACCAGCAGCATTTGCAGTGGCAGCAGGGCGATGTAGAGCCGGTTGCGGAGTTTTTTCATTGAGGCAGAGGAAGGTGTTCAGTTGTCGTTTGTCGTTCTTTTTGTTTTCGGTTTTCAGTTCGCAAGAATCCGTTAACTGACGACAGAAAACTGAATGCTGAGAACCGAAGAACTAGAATTAAGTCAGCCCCAGTTTCTTGCGTTTGCGGTAGAGGGTAGCGGTGTCGATGCCGAGCGTGTGGGCGGCATCTTCCAGGCTGCCGGCCTTGGCGAGGATTCGGCGGATATGGGCCTCTTCCAGTTGGGCGAGGGAAATCATCTGGCCCGGGCGGGGGCCACTGTTTTCGTCGTCACGGAAATCGTCAGGCAGGTCGTTGAGTTCAATGACGCCTCCGGTCGACAGGATTACCGCGCGCTCAATCACGTTACGCATTTCGCGGAGGTTGCCCGGCCACGAATAATCGATCAGTGCTTGGACGGTTTCAACGGAGTAAGCGATTTCTGGGCGGCCTTCACGCTGACCAAAGTGTCGCAGATAATTTTCCGCGATGGGAATAATGTCTGACGGCCGATCCGAGAGCGGCGGCATTTCAACGGCAATTACCTTTAGGCGGTAAAAGAGGTCTTCGCGGAAATTGCCCGCTTCGACTTCCTTGGCCAGGTCGCGGTTGGTTGCGGCGATGACGCGGATGTCGCACTTGCGAACGCGGTTTTCGCCGAGTCGCTCGTATTCGCGGTCTTGCAAGAGGCGGAGAAGCTTTGGCTGGATTTCCATTGGCAGTTCGCCGATTTCGTCCAGGAAAAGCGTGCCGCCTTCAGCGGCGGAAACTTTGCCCCAGGTGTCCTTGACCGCGCCCGTAAATGAACCCTTGGTATGGCCGAAAAGTTCACTCTCCAGGAGCTCTTTGGATAAACTGGGGCAGTTGACGGTGACAAAGGCCTGGTCTGCACGGGGGCTGCGCTCGTGCACATTGCGCGCCAGCACCGTTTTGCCGGTGCCGCTGGGCCCGAGAATCATCATCGTAGCCTCGGATCCCGCCGCCTTGAATGCCATGTCGTAGGCCTTTTGCATGGCGGGCTCATTGGACTCCAACCGGATAGTCGAGTCCGTGGTGGCTACGCGTTCTTCGAGGTCCACGAGCTTGCGTTCGAGCGAAAGGCTTTTTTCGAGCTTGGCCAGCATTTGCCGGATCTCGTCCGGCACGAACGGCTTTTGAATATAGTCGTAAGCGCCGCGTTTCATTGATTCGACGGCGGACTCAATCGACGAGTGAGCCGTAAAGACAATGACGGAAACCTTCTCGCCACGCTCCTTGAGCTTGGTCAGATAATCGAGGCCATTTTCTGCGCCCAGCATGACGTCGAGGAACATCGCATCAATGCGCTCGGAGGCGAGTATGCGCTCGGCCTGGCCGGATGTCTCCGCCGTGAAGGGCGTGTGCCCCATGCTTTTGAGCGCAATGGATGTCGTGCGCAGGATATTTGCTTCATCGTCGACGATTAGGATCTTCATGCCGGTCGGGTTAGATGCATTGCCCGTGCCGGGTGCGGGGGGAATCGCCTGTTTTTTCGATGTTCTAGACCTTGTTTTAGGAAAATATTTTTCTGGTCTGGATGATTGTAAATGCCTGAACATCTATCGTTTATCAAAGCTGAGCTGCGGGGATTTTTCCACGGTGACTTAAAAATAATCAACCGGGCAAATCGCAATGCGGCCAAGGCAAATGCTTGTCTTCCGTGCATTTTGCACGGGTCTGGGTCGGAATCAATCATGCAAATTGCAATTATTAAAACTGATTCCGAAACGGGGCCGCGATGCAATGAAATGCGGACTCCAACGCGCTGGGGCCCTGCCATTCGTGCGGGTTGACACGATGCGTGTCGCGGAGGTCGGTTTCGTAAATTTTTCTAAGATCAGCGACGAATTTCCGGCTCGCGGCGACGACGCCGATTTCCTCATCTTTGAGTAGCGAGCGGCGGTTGAAATTGATCGAGCCAAACAGCGCGATATCGTCATCGCAGAGGATGAGCTTCGTGTGAATCATTGTCTTGCGGTAGAGAAAAATGCGGACACCGGCTTCGAGCAGTTCGCCAAAGTAACGGGCAGCTTCCCGGCGTTCGAAACGCTTGTCGGTGTGCTCGTCGGGTATCATGACGCGCACCTCAACGCCTGCCTTAGCCTTGGCGCAAAGCATTGCGCGGAGATTTTCCTCTGGCACGAAATAGGGCGATACGATGTCGATGCGTTTCGTGGCGAGAGAGATCATGGCGTGCAGCACTTTGTAGGCGTTGCTGACGCGGTAACCGGAGTTTGAGCTGATGACTTGCAGCGGGATGCCGCGTGGTCGCGGACTCGGGTTGGCGGTCATCTGGGTGGTGGGAATATCGGCGTCTTCGCCCCAGTTATCCCAGAAGGCACCGCTTAGCATTTTTACGGCGGGGCCGCGGATTTCAAAATGTGTTTCGCGCCATTCGTTGGCGTTACGGGCATTGCCCTCCCATTCGGCGGCAATGCCAACGCCTCCCGTGTAGGCGATGCGTCCGTCGCAGACCAGGATTTTGCGATGCGTTCGCCAGTCGTATTTCACAATGGAGCGACGGATCTGGCGGAACCAGTGCACTTTGACGCCGGCTTCAGTCATTTCGTCGACCAGATCCTTGGACATGTCGGCGCAGCCAAAGGCATCCAGCAGCACTCGCACGGTAACGCCGTTCTTGGCGCGTTCGCTGAGTGCATCGGCGAAGCGTTGGGCGATGTCACCCTGCCAGTAAATAAAAGTGAGGAATTCGATGTGGTCGCGGCTGCTTTCGATAGCGGTAAGCATCGCAGGGTAAATTTCGTCGCCGTTGTTGAGTGGTCGGACGGCGTTGCCTTGGGTAAATGCAATACCCAGGACGTTTTCTAAATACGCAATGCGGCGTGGCTCGGCGTCGTTCGACTGAACGGTGTTAAAGCTCGTGGAAAGTTCTGGCATAGCGGTCTTCAGCATGAGTAGAGCGGGTTGAGGTTAACTTGGGTATAGCGCCGCCCGGTCGGGATTGTGACCTCGGACCGGGCGGTGTTGTTGTGTCATCATTGAGTAGCGTGCTGACAAAAGGCGTGTTCTATTACATCGGGTTTCGTCCGCGGAGAGCGCCAACCAGGGCGGAAACCACGAGCAATACCAAGAAGACGAAGAACAGAATTTTTGCGATCCCAGCGGCGGCACCAGCGATACCAGTGAAACCGAGAAGCGCCGAAATTAGCGCGATAATGAAGAATGTGAGTGCCCAACTTAACATTTTGTTTCCTTTATTTGAGTTAGTGAATTAGTAAGCGTCATATCTATTGCATGCACCATGCCAATGTTGCCTTAAGATTTGTAAGTCGTTGATTGGCAATTTATAGAGGGTTTATTGCTGGTTGGCTGTTTAGTTGGTATTGCATTTTGCATTTGTTAAATAACGGATTAATCGAGCGTTTTGCAGTGCGTATTTAGGTTGGTGTTAAATGGATTTGATTGTTCGAATTAGTTAGGGAGGGTTGGGTTAAAGTAGAGGTTTGGGGCGGTGCAAAAAAATGGCGGCCGACCCCTGCTATTTGGGTCGACCGCCTCTCTCTTGCTGCTGCTATCTTGCTGTTTTCCGGGAACGGAATTTAAGGCCTAACAAACCATCTTAACCTTACTGAAATAGACCTGAGAGTTCCGTAAATTAGTTTGTGGCGTCTTTCACTTCGTCAGCTGCGTCATCGGCAGCGTCGCCAATTGAGTCGCCAGCTGATTCGGCGGCTTCAGAAATAGATTCGCCAGCGTCTTCAAGGTGGTCGCCTGCGTCCTTCTGGCAGCCTGATACCATAACCATGGCAGCGAAAATGAAAGGAAGAGTGATGAGCTTGATTGTATTTTTCATAGTGTTTGTAGATTCGCTTTCTAATTAAACATTGTCCGTGCCAACTTGGACTTGTGGCGCGATAAGGTGTTGGCTGTCAGTGGATAGCGAAATTTGTTTTTTTCTGTAGCAGCGCAAACAATGCAAAATACCGGAGCTTCCCCACCGCCATTTATTGCAAAATGCACGTCGTGAGTCGTACCCTTGGCGTATCCTTTCGTAGGTGCCTTTATCTTGTGCCGATTACCGGGGGGAACGCGTTTTAATCACGGATTAAGCGAGTGGACACGGATTTTTGTGATGCCTTTTTCCGAAAAGTGATCAAGCGCGCGAGAGCAGTCGTTCTCTATGTCTCCTTCTGTGAATAAGCGCCACGCGAGATTCGCGTCTTTCCGTGTAATCCGTGGCTAAATATACGCTTAAGTCATTCGCAAGGCACGCTTACGAATTTACGGTCTTATCGCCGAAGACGAGTTGCTTGGCTTTGGCGATGAGTTCGTTTCGTTGGTAGGGCTTGGATAGGTAGGCGTCGGCTCCGGAGTTTAGTGCGCGGTCGAGGTCGCCTGCCATTGCGTAAGCAGTGAGCACCAGGATTGGTGTTCGCTTGAGTTTACTTTCCTGCTCGTGTTCACGGATGAGTTTGATGGCAGTCAGACCATCCATTTTCGGCATGCGTACATCCATGACCACAAAATCGAATTGGCTGCGCTTGTATGATTCCAGCGCTTCTTCGCCGTTCTCGACGGTGGAAATTTGGACGCCATCGACGTCGAGCATGCGCTTCAGTATGTGCCGGCTTGGGGCGTTGTCTTCTGCAATGAGGATGCGCAGTGGCCGCATTTCGGCCGGGATATCCATTGTGATTCGGAAAGGCTGCTTCGTACCGGTGGAGGATTCGCCGCGTGCGGGCAATCCCAGACGCATGACGGCGGTAAAGGTTGAGCCCTCGCCATGCTTGCTAACCACGTTGACGCCGCCATTCATTTTCCGAGCGAGTTCATTGGAGATGGCAAGTCCCAGTCCGGAGCCTCCACGCTCGTTCGTGATCTGATCTTCAACCTGACGGAACGTCATGAAAATATTTTCCAGCTCGTTTTCAGCAATGCCGATGCCGGTGTCCGTTACGGATATACTGAGGCATACCTCATCGCCCTGAATTTCTTCGACGTGCACGGCGACTTCGACTTTGCCCTGATCGGTGAACTTGATCGCGTTGGCTACGAGGTTGGAAATGATTTGGGAAATACGCGTCGAGTCGCCGATGACGCAGGGGGGCAATCCGGCGGACCACTCGAGCGATAGTCCAAGTCCCTTGGTGCGCGCGCGGCTGCGGAATAGATCCACGACATTGGCGACGATGAATTTTATGTCGAACGGCTCTTTTCGTAACTCGAGTTTACCGGCTTCGATTTTTGCCAAGTCGAGAACGTCGTTAATTATACCGAGCAAATTTTGGCCCGACTGCTGGGCGATGGAGAGCTCCGTTTGGTGGTGGTCGGCCAAGGAGGGGTCGCTATTGAGAAGTTCCACGGAGCCGAGCAGGCCATTGAGGGGGGTGCGGATTTCGTGTGACATGTTCGCCAGGAACTGGGACTTCATTTCGCTGGCCGCCTCGGCGTCTGCTTTGCGCCGAGCTTCGTCGGCTAGTTCTTCCTTGGTCTTGCGAAGCTCCTGTGGGTTGGGTAATTGCAACGCTTCCGGAATCATGCGAAACAGTACGACCGCGCTGGCCAGTGAGACGACGCCTGTGATTAACAATACGACGCCCTGCAGTTGATAATACGGCAGCCAAATCGTCACGATGGCAATCGCGTGCGTTGCTGCACAGCAGAGGATGAACATTCCAAACAGGACAAAGACCGGCTTGTAGATCAGGTCTTTGCGTTTACGGACAAAGTAAAATAGACCGAATGGAATTGAACAGTAGGCGATGACGATCATCGCGTTGGCAATGACGTGCAACCAGAGGATTCCCGGGTCCCACATATAGCAATAGCCGTGCGGCATGAATGCTTTGCCGCAGAGTTCGCTCCACCAATTCGAGATCGCTCCCATCTAATCTTTAATTAGACCTTTAGAGGAATTATTAAAATCAAATTACTTAATTAACATAATTATTATAATCTTTTTTTAATTAATTACATTCAACACTGTATGGATTCGAATTTTAAACCCCACGAGATTTCAACTACACCTCGTAGGAAGTTGGGACTTTGGTCAGTGGCCTTGATCATGTTTGGGATCACGACGACGTTGCACGGTCTGTCGCCACTCGCAACGTACGGTTTGGGCGCTCTGTTTTACCTCGGCTTGGCGGTTTTTGGTTTTCTCGTGCCAGCGGGAATGGCGGCGGCGGAATTGGCGACCGGATGGTCGCGGGAAGGCGGAGTCTACATCTGGGTGAGTGAGGCGTTTGGGATGAATTTGGGTTTTCTCGCCGCTTGGCTGCAATGGTTGCAAAATCTGATTTTCTGGACCGTGCTGTTGACCGGGGCTGCTGCGATGCTCGCCTTGGGCTTCGGTGCCGAACCACTGGCCCACAACAAGTGGTTCATCGTGGCGGTGGTGCTGGGCTCCATCTGGCTGACGACTCTCCTGACTGCGCGTGGTTTGCATCACACGAAGTTCCTCGGCGTGATTGGTTCGTTGATCGGGACGATTCTGCCGGGCGTCATTCTGGTGGTGCTGGCGGTGGTTTATTTAGCGAATGGTAAGCCCGATCATTTGTCGCTGGCACCCGGCACGTTGCTACCGGATTTAACCCAGATGGGAAATCTTAGTTTCGCGATATCCACCATCATGATCTTTGCCGGTGTTGAGCTAATGGGAGCGCGCATTGATGTGATCCGAGATCCGGGTAAGAATTTTCCGCGCGCTTCTTTCTTGGCGATCACGATGACGATTCTACTGCTTGCGCCGGTGACGCTCGCCATTGCGGTGCTTGTGCCAAAGGATGAGCTCAACATCGCCGCTGGTCTCGTGCAGGCGGTGCAGACAATTTTTCCGTCGGGGTCAGCATTGGCGTGGGTTCCGGCGTTCTTTGCGGTGGCGCTCCTGTTGGACTCGATTGGTGAAATTGCCGGCTGGATGGCGGGCACACCAATCACAATGGAGCGTGCGGGGCGCGACGGTTTTTTACCTGCAAAACTCGGGGGGCGAACCGGCGATGTTGCCCCGGCAATGTTGTATTTTCAGGCGGTGATCGGCTCGCTGATAACGGTCTTTTTTACGGTCATACCCGACGTGCAAGGCGTCTTCTGGCTGCTTGCGGCGTTGCTGGTGCAGCTTTACGTCGTGATGTATTTCCTGATGTTTGCCGCGCTTTGGCGCCTCCGCCGCACGCAGCCGGATCAACCCCGTGCATACCGAATTCCGGGTGGGATGTTGGGCGTGTCGCTGGTCTGCGGCGTCGGGCTGATCGGTTGCCTGGCCGTGTTTGCGTTTGGGTTCATCCGTCCCAGTTCGCTGACCCAGATCTCCGAAGTGCATTACCTGCGGGTTCTCTGCACGGGCTTGGGCATCTCGTTCGCAGCGCCTATCGGGTTGATGATCTGGCGGGCAAAGCGCCTTACATCTTCCCGATCGCGTCCCGCATGAGTTGCTGGATTTGCTGCGGGTTGGCTTTGCCCTTGGTGGCTTTCATTACCGGGCCAATGAGGGAGTTTAGCGCCTTTTCGTTACCTTCCTTGAACTGCGAAATCGCCTTTTCGTGCTTCGGGTCGGCGACGACTTCCGCGACGATTTTCTCCAATTCGTCGCTGTCGTTGTTAGCCTGAAGTCCTTTTTCGTCGACGATTTCCTTGGGCATTTTGCCGGTGGCAAACATCTCCGCCCAGACGTCTTTTGCGATCTGTTTCGTGATGACGCCTGCTTCGACCAGCAGCACGAGCGCCGCAACGTGGTCCGGCGTGATGCGGCTCTGGGAGAGCGGCATGCGGCCTTCTTCCTCGCCGGAGGAGAGGTCGCGCAGGAGCTCGTTGGCGACGAGGTTCGCGACCGCTTTGGGCTCGGCTTTGCCGTTGGTCTTGGCGAGCGCGTCTTCGAAAAATTCGGCCAGTTCGCGGTCGGGGCAAAGCACGGAGGTGATGGTGTAGGGGAGGTCCATCTGCTCCATGTAGCGGCGCTGGCGGTCGAACGGCATTTCCGGGATTTCGGCTCGGATTACTTCGATCTGTTCCGGTGTGATCGTGACGGGCATCAAGTCGGGGTCGGGGAAATACCGATAGTCGTGGCTTTCCTCCTTCATCCGCATGGACTCCGTCACGAGCGCGGTGGGATTCCAGCGACGGGTTTCCTGGACGATTTTTTCGCCGCCGGAAACCATGGCGTGAATCTGACGCTTGATCTCGTAGGCGACCGCATTGCGGACGCCGGAAATGCTGTTCATGTTCTTAAGCTCGACCTTCGTGCCGAGCGTGTTGCTGCCCTT